>JADJFV010000004.1:0-300000 GCA_016708435.1 Leptospiraceae bacterium
GGCAATCAGTAGAACATCAGATTCGTTGACGCTGGTGTGACCGTCCCCGCTGCCAGCATCACACATGCGATGGAGGTGGAATCAGGAGAAGCTTTTGGAGCAGAGGATCCCTCTTCTTGTAATTCAGATTGGGATGCATCAGGAAGGCAGGAAGACATTTTCAATTACAAACTGAACCATTACAAATTATTAGAAGGCATTACTAAAACTTTTAATCCGAGATCACAAGATATTATTCAACTATATTTGAAGCCTATTCTATCGCTGTCTCCAGGAGAGCCCGGACATGTGTTCATTATGAAATTCCTGTGAACATTCAATTGTTCGAGGAGAAACAGGAATTTACTTTGTTCCAAACCATTGAACAAAAACGATACAGTTAGTAGTGATATTGCCGAAAACTTAACTGAATTACTTAGAGAAATCAAAATCCAGGAATGTTTTAAGTTGGAGTGCTGAGCTGCACTGATATCAGCATTCAAATTGCAGAGTATTTACAATCTCCTGTTTCGACAACTCTTCAGGGATTAAGCGTATTTCCTGCTAATCATCCTCTTCATACAGGAATGGGATTTAGTGAAGCGGCTGTTCCTGCTCCTACAAATGCGTTTGAAAATTGCGATTGCCTCTTAGCCGTTGGAACAAGGTTTAGTGAAATTCCAACTGGAAGCTATGGAATTAACGTTCCTGAAAATTTAATTCATATAGATATAAATCCAACTGTGTTTAACAAGAATTATCCGGCAAAGATTGCTATCGAAGGAAACTCGAAGGAAATTCTACAAGCTATCTTAGAAGAAATGCAAGCTTTAAGTCCCGCAAAGAAAAATTATTCTGTTGCAAAATCAATTGAAAGGGATAAGAAGTCTTATATCCAAGAATGGAAATCGCATAGCACAAATCGAATTAATCCAATTGATTTTTTTGAATCTCTTCGCAAGAATCTAAACGATGATGCAATCACTGTTGTCGATGATGGAAATCATACTTTCTTAGTTGCAGAATTATTTCCAACGTATCGCTCTAAGCATTTAATCAGTCCGACAGATTTTAATTGTATGGGTTACTGTGTGCCTGCCGCTATTGGCGCGAAATTAGTGAATCCAGAAAAACAAGTAATTGGAATTGTTGGCGATGGAGCTTTTCTCATGACTTGCATGGAGATCATCACTGCGTCTAAACTTAGACTCGAAGTGTCCGTCTACTTTGTATTTAACGTTGGCGAGATTATCGCAAATAGCCCAAGGTCAAGAAATTCCATACAATCGAAAAACATGCACTGTATTGGCTGATATTCAATTAGATGGACTTGCAAAAACGGTAGGCGCTGAGTTCAGAGAAATCAAACTCAAAGAAGAAATCGAATCCATCATCCAAGACGCATTAAAAATTTCGAAAGAAGGGAAAACCGGATCATGTCAATGTAAAATTGATTGTTCAAAAGACAAGATTCACAAAGGAGTAGTCAAAAGTCGTATCAGGATTTCCTTTGAATGATAAATTAAGAATTGTAGGTAGAGCAGTAAAAAGAAAATTTATGGGTTAAGACAAAAATAAGTCAGAATGGATTTTGCCCTTATGATTACATTTACTCTCATTAATTTTTTTTAGAATTGACGCTTAATTCTGAATAGCCGAGATTACTATAAATGTCAATTAATCTAAATGAAATCAGAAAGGGCAGTAGACTTTTCTAAAGAATGGGCAGGAACTCGAAGCGAAGAAGCGGATGCAAAGTCTTTCTTAGATGCTTTTTTTCACGTATTCGGTATTACCCGCAAGAAAGTAGCTACATTTGAACTGGAAGTAAAAAATTAAATGACCTGATGGCTATATCCGTTTATTTTGGAAGGAACAATGCTTGAGAAATGAAAGGAGTCAAAGGCAAGACCTAGACAAAGCATTTCAGCAAGCAAAAGACTACTTACAAAAAGTAAAACAAGAAGAACTCCCTAAATACATTTTAGTTTCTGACTTTGAAATTTTTCGCTTACATGATTTAATAGAAGAAGTTACACATGAGTTTAAACTAAACGAGTTAATTGATAACCTTCAACATTTTAGTTTTCTAACAGGCTATGAAAAGATAAGCTATAAAGAACAAGACCCTGTAAATATCAAAGCTGCTGAGTTAATAGGGAAAATTCATGATCGTTTAAAAGACATTGGATATGAAGGTCATCCATTGGAAGTGTATTTGAGTAGAGTTTTGTTTTGTTTATTTGCAGAGGATACTACTATTTTTCCTCCGCAAGCATTTCAATTGTATATTGAGAAGCGGACAAACGAAGATGGCTCCTGATTTGGCAGCAAGCTACATGAATTATTTCAAGTTCTAAATACAGATAAAACAAAACGTTTTAAAAACATTGATGCACAGTTAAATGAATTTCCTTATGTGAATGGAAAATTATTTGAAGAAGTATTACCGACTGCAAGTTTTGATTCAAAAATGAGAAAGGCATTGCTTGATTGTTGTTATCTAGATTGGAGTTTGATTTCACCTGCGATCTTTGGTTCAATGTTTCAATCTGTAATGAATCCAACGGAGCGCAGAAACTTAGGTGCACATTACACCAGTGAAGAAAATATTCTCAAATTAATTAAGCCATTGTTCTTAGATGAACTATGGGAAGAATTTGAGACCTGTAAGGAGTAATCGAAATAAAGCTGATAGACTTTCATAAGAAACTAGGAGGCTTAAAGTTTTAGACCCAACCTGTAGTTTGCAGCAACTTCTTAGTAATCACATACAGAAATTCGATTACTGGAAATTGAAATTTTAAAAATTTTAAATAAAGGCGAGCAGTTTACTGATATAAAGACAGTAGCACTTTTTAAATGTAGAACCAAATGTATGGAATTAAAGGTGTAGAATTTCCTGCAAGAGTTGCTGAGGTAGCAATGTGGCTAATCGATCATCAGATGAATCGAAAGCTAGGAGAACAATTTGGTAAATACTATTTAAGACTTCCACTTACAAAAGCGGCTAATATAATTAATGGAAATGCTTTGGAAATTGATTGGATAACATTGATTAAACCACGAATTGTAGAGACTTACTTTTATGATATGGGACGAAAGGAAGTTGCTGGCAAAATAGAAGAAATGAATTATTCCTATATTCTTGGAAATCCTCCCTTTATTGGTCAGCAATTACAAAACTCGCGACAAAAAGAAGATATGAGCTTTATTTTTGCAAATGTAGATGGCTTTGGTGTTTTGGATTATGTAACGGCTTGGTATTTAAAAGCAGCAAGGTATATTCAGAATACGAAAATTAAAGTGGCTTTTGTTTCGACCAATTCTATTTCGCAAGGAGAACAGGTCGGAATTCTTTGGAATGAATTGTTTAATAAGTATAAAATTAAAATTCACTTTGCACATAAAACATTTAATTGGAGTAATGAGGCTAAGGGCAACGCAGCAGTTCATGTCGTTGTAATTGGATTTGCGAATTTTGATATAAACAATAAAAAGATATTTGAATACGAAGATATAAAAGGAGAGCCTCACGAAATAGCAGCTAAGAATATTAGTCCGTATTTGTTTGAAGGAAAAGATTTTGGTTTGCCTAGTTTTTATCAAAAACATTATCAAATGTTCTTGAGATTAAAAGAGGAAATTCTCCTTATGATGGTGGTCATTTTCTTTTCGATCAAGCTCAATATGAAGAGTTTATAACAAAAAGAGCCTAATGCTAATAAATTCATTAAAAAGTTTTAGGAGCAAAGGAGTTTATTAATGGGGAAAATAAATATTGCTTGTGGTTAAGGATGCGAAACCAGAAGAAATTAAAGCATTGCCACTTGTATTCGAAAGAGTAAAAAAGTTAAAGACTTTAAGAGAAAAAAGTCAGGTAAGGAAACTCAAAGTTAGGCGTCAACGACTACTTTGTTCCGTGATAAAACAACCCTGATACTTTATAGTTATACCACAGTATCCTCAGAAAATAGAAAATACATTCAATGGGATTCTTTGACAAAATTATATAGCAGGTGATACCTGTATGACTATTTTGATGGCAAACTCTTTCATTTTGGAATTTTTAAATTCATTGATGCATATGGCTTGGGTTAAATATACTTGTGGCAGACTAAAGTGACTTTAGATATTCAAAAGATATAGTATACAATAATTATCCATGGCCAATCGATCAACGGAGAAGCAAGTTAAGACAATAGAATGCTGCACAAAAAATTTTAGATATTCGAATGGAATTTCCAAATAGCTCTCTTGCTGATTTATATGATGCAAGTTTAATGCCACCCAAATTATCAAAGGCACACCAAGAACTAGATAAAGCAGTGGATAACGCTTATCGTTCGCAACCTTTCACTACGGAAGCGAAGCGAATGGAGTTTCTATTTGAATTATACGAGAAGTATACAGCAAATTTATTCACGAAAGAAAAGCCCTAGAAAAATATATTAATTTCCTTTGAATGATAAAATAAGAATTGTAGGTAGAGCAGTAAAAAGAAAGTTTATGGGTTGATGTTGTAACACACTGCATCTTACTCTAAACTATAAAACTTATCAAAGGCTGGTTTTGTGGATAATACGCGTATGCCTTTCTTGTCGGGTATATAAGAGACGGGAACGCGATTTAATTCTTTTAGAAGTTGCGTTTCTTTGAATAGAGTAAATCCATCTAGGACCAGTTTATAATTTTTATAGATGAGAGGAACAGAAAACAATTCGAGTGGTGGCTCTTCTGAAAGAACTTCTAAGAAGATAGAATCATAGGAGTCGCCTACTAGCCTCGTAAAGAGTAGGCTTTTGATTATGTAAAGAGAATCGGGCTTCATTTCGGCAGAGCTTGCAATCCATTTATTCTTTGCAGGGTCATACACAATTGGACCAATGTTTAAAAGGGTGAAAACCTGTTTGAATAAAAGCGTCTTCTTTGTGTGATCTAATACTACTAGAATTTCTTCATTTCCATTTCGAACAATATAGAAGAATTCATTCTCCTGCGTTAAATCAAGATTTACCTCTTTTTGAAAAACAATCCTGGGACTTTTCTTTCCTCCATCAGTAAATATAAGTCCAAATAAGTCTTGGGGATTATCCTTGTTAAACACATTGCAACTGAAAAGGAAAATACAGATAGCGGTGAGGAATACTTTCATAGGTTTATTTCTCTTTTTCACTGAGTGGAGTTTTGATTCCATAGTTTTTAAATAGCTTTAAGCAATAATAGGGATAATCCTTAAAGGGACAAGCTTGCTGAATGATTGTAAGACTGCAAGCCTGCACATCCTTCTTTGTAGGTTTCGCATTCCCACCTGCTATGTAAAGCGGATAACGGGGGTAATTTCCACACTCACTTGCCTTAAATGCAATCGCATAGCCTAGATTTACATTGTCTTCTGACTCTGTAGTCGGTTCAGGCAGATCACAAGAGAATAGAAAAAGAATTAAAATTAAATTAATCAGAAATAAATACGCAGTCTTCATTTTTTTCCTACATTGTAAAAGTAAACTGAACCGGCATGAAGTATACATCTCTTTGCCCCTTATCATAATTCGGATCTGCTTTGTATTGCGACATCGCTGCTAAGCTGATTAAAAAATTATTCCAGAAATGAACTGCTGTTCCAGGTCGAATATCATAACCGCTTTTATAGTGAAGCCAGCCTAAATAAATACCGGCGAGTAATCGGGCTGGTCTTCCTGAAGTTGCATCTGCATTTCCCTCATGCGCTAGCATGAAAAGCAAAGAAGAAGTTCCAATGCCGGCTACGGGTCCGTAATTTGTGCTAAGAGAATGATTTAGATACCCACGAAAAAAAGCTTCTTCGCCAATTCCGGGCGAGATTCCATCAACAAAACCTTTTAGGTAAAGAGAACCATCGCGCTTAACGCTTGAAGGGACTAATATTGGATCACCGCTTTTGGCTCCAATTCCAAATATTCCTGCCATGATAGTGATTGGAATAAATACTTCCGGTCGTTTTAAAATGTCTGGATTAAACGGGGAAAATGCAAGTTGATTAATGGTCTCGGATTTTTTTTCTTCTCCCATCGCCCCTGCATCTCTGTAGGCAGAGTAAACAGAATACATCATTGTGGATAAAATCGGATTATTCAGCATATCCGCATTAACGGTGTTTCTACTTGTGCGAGAGTAATTTCCATATTTTACAAATGTATTTTCTTCGGCTAATTGGTGTTCTTTCCATAATCTTAAATCTCTATCATACTTTGTTTCAGAAAAAAAGGAAAAACTTAATCCTTCATATGCTTCATTATTTTGAACCGCAGCTTTGAAAGGCAAATCATTGTATACCCAGCCATTCTTTTGGAATTGATAACCAACCACTGCATCTGCCAAATCAAATTTAACTTCTCTATCTTTGAAATTAATATAATCAGGCTGACTTCTGTAATTTCTTTCTAGGTTGTATAGACTTACAAAAGTTCCGGCTTGAATTCCAGCAGAATAGATATTACCCACATAGGCTTGTCCTACACCGGGAACGATTCCAAGCAGTGCTGCTAAATGTGGATTCTTAGAAGACGTTTCTTTTTTTTCAGGGACAGGCTCTGGCTTCTTGTCTTGATTTTCCTGTGCGGCTAATGGCAAAAGAAAAATAAATAGAAGACAGAGAATGTTTGCCTGAAAAATAAATCTTGATAAATTTACTTTGCTCATCTAAAATCAATCCCATTTATAAATCTTCAAACCGATTCCGAAAAATAAAAATCCCACTGCAACTAAGATGAGCGACGGACCTATTACAAGATTAAGTCCTGCTCCCTCAATGAAAATGGCACGCACTGAATCAGCTAATAAAGTTAAAGGAAAAAAGCGGATAATAGATGTTGCCCAATCAGGGAAATTGTGATAGGAGAAGAAAATTCCAGACATCATCATCATTGGGAAGGATATTGCATTAATTACACCATTCGCAATCTGTGAATTGCTGGCTCTAGATGAGGCAAAGATTGCTATACCGCTAAAGGCAAAAGTCCCACTCAAAAATAAAACAAAAAGTCCTAAGATACTTCCTTGAACCTCTACATGAAAAGTAAAATAGGCAAATGTCATCAGTAAAAGATATTCTATCCCACTCAAAACAGAGCGCGAAAGGAAGTGAGATAATAAAAAGATTGGCTTTGGGAGAGGAGTTGATATGAGACGGCGTAAAAGCTTTTTACTTCGCATATCCATGAGCGTCCAAGCTGTGCCCCAGAGGCAAGAGTTCATTATCCCCAAGGCAAGAAGTCCAGGTATTAGAAAATCAATATAACGGTCTCCTTTGTTAGATAGATGATTCACTTGATCCTTTGTGTTTTTAATTCCTGAAAGCATTCTATCCAATAGCAAATAGGTTAAATGACTTTCGCTATTGTTGGAATCAAAATAGTATTTATATTCTTTCGATATCTTTTCCATGTAGAGAGAAATTATCCCGCGCTTCATCGCTATCTTTGCTTCTTCCAAGCTATAAGGAATAAACGTGAACTTAGTATAACTCTCGTTATCCGGAACTTTATTTTGTAAGGCTTGAATCAGGGAAGTATTTGAGTCGGTGACGATGACTCCTACATTGCGATTGACTTCTTGTTTTTTTGTAAATGCAAATCCTAAAATCGTTGCAATGATAAGAGGAAAGCCAAGTGCCCAGAATAAAATTCCGGGATTGCGATAAAACTCTTTGAACTCAGCGGTTACTAGTTGGTAAATGGTATTAAGCATCAAGTCTTCTCCCTGTCATAGATAGAAATAAATCATCTAGGGTCATTTTTCTGCATTCAAAGTTTTCCAATTTTAGTTTTTCCTGTTTAATTTTGTCGAGTAGAATCGGCATTGCTTTTACAATGTCTTGAACGACTAATTGTCCTTTGCCGCTTTCCTTGTCCCATTTGAATTCTTTTAGTCCGGCGAATTTTTTTAGAATAAAGTCTTGATTTTTTTGAGAGAAGCTAAACTCGATTATCTCTCCTAATTTGTATTCCGCAAGAAGACTTTCGAGACTTCCCTGGGCGATGAATTTTCCTTGGTTCATAATTAGAATTCTATCGCATAGATATTCTGCTTCTTCCATATAGTGTGTGGTTAGTATAAGAGTCGTCGATTTCTTTTTTAGCTCTGAGAGGATATTCCATATTTCCCTCCGAGCCGTTGGATCAAGACCAGTCGTAGGCTCATCTAAAATTAAAATTTCTGGATCATGAATGAGCGCAATACTTAGAGCAAGCTTTTGTCTTTGTCCACCGGAAAGATTTTCTACATAGGATTTCTTTTTGGCTTCTAAGCCTGTAATACTTAAAATTTCAGAAGCCTTATCTTTCTTTGTGTAGAAACTAGAAAAGAGTTTAACTGTTTCTTCGACTGTGAGTTTTGGAATGAAATGGGTTTCTTGTAGAGAAAATCCAAGCTTATTTTTAAGTTCGGATTCATTGCCCTTCCATCCCTTTCCGAGTATATGAATTTCTCCTAAATCAGGAGATTGTATTCCTTCGATCATTTCGACTAACGTTGTTTTGCCCGCACCATTTGGTCCGAGCAAGGCAACGTATTCCCCGCGTTTAATCTTAACACTGAGATTATTTACAGCGGTTAATTCTTTGAATTGTTTTGTTACATTTTTTAATTCTATTGCTATCATGGTTCTTTTCTTAAGGCGACTGGTGATTGGTCGCTAAATATTTCTCTCCCCGGTTTTCCTAGCCAAGCAGAAAGGATTTTTTGCGCTTCTTCAGGGACTTGGGCTTGTTCATCCATCCAGTCTTGGATTACTTCGTTGGATTGACTTAAATATTTCGCTGCCTCTGCAACAGTTTTATTTTGTGATTCCATAATTTTTCTAAGGTGCACACCCCATCTTGCATTTTCACCGATACCAGCGCGAAAGAACGATTTGCCGGTGTTATGAATTTTCTCATAGGCTTGTTCTGATAAAACACCTGAGATAATGGCGAGAAAAGAAATAAAAAATGGATTGAGAGTCTCAGCCATTTTGCTTGAATCATTACCTCCATCGGAGATGACTAACTGACCTGATTTTGCTAAAACAAAAATTGCAATCGCTGTTACCATCCCAAGAAAAGGACGAAAAATATACCAATTGATAGAATGCTTTTCGTCTGTTCTGAATAATTCTCTAGTGAGAAAAATGACACTGCCGAGAGAACCCATCGAAAGAGTGAGGATAAGAGTGAGTAGCTGCGCTGGCATAGTTGCTAAAATATCGAATCTAAGTTTGGTTAAGTAGCGAAGCTCAACTAAGAAATCTCTTAGTTCATCATTGTCCATCTTTGTCTCTTCTACTTCTGCAACTTCTAATTCTTCTACTGCTTGTAAAAGACCTCTTAAGAGATCTGAAATTTCCTTTTCTGATTGAGCTAGATTCTTCTGATTATTTTCTAAACTTGTAATTAATTTGTCTAATGTTTTTAAATTTTCTTCATGTTTATCGGCTAATATCTGTAATACTTTGTCGGGGCTGTTAATGCTTCCAGGCGGTGTTGCTGTTGTCGGAGTATTGGTATTAATCGGCGGTGCATCCTTTGCATCTTTAGGTTGTGCTTGGTTTAATAAATTAGCATATTGAGTTTTTACATCTTTGAATTCTAGCTTGAGAGTATTTGCTAGTTCTGTAAAATTAGATACATAAGTGGTTCGCTCTGCTTTCAATACTGTCAATTTTCTATCTGACTGTTCCAATTTCTTTAGAAGTTCGTAAATACGAGCTTTAATTTCTTTGATCTTAATTTGATTCTTTTCGTATTGATTGGATAGACGAAGAAGCGCTGGCACGGAATAGTTTTTCTTTGTTTGTTTGTCGACAACGTTTGTTAGCCGCTGCTGAAATTGGTGCGAACTAAGTGTTCCTAAAACTAGCCAAGTTGTAATTACATACCACAACAATAGCCATGCGATAATCGATATGAATTGAAGACTGGCAAATCCTTTTTTAAATAAAGAAGCCAATGTATTCCAAAATTTTTCCATTTTAACTCCTGCCTTTTTTCTATACATCAAACACTAAAAATAAAAGCAAACTATCTACAATCAGAATTTTTCTTCCTTCTAAGTTATAAGGAATTTTTCAAGTTCCCCTCAGTTTTTAGAAAAAAGTTTGACATTCATAGAAGCTAGCTTATTCCTATATATGCATAGGTAAATCATGGCTTCTAGATTTTTTACGCCTATGAGATACTAAGAAGTTGCCGCTTCTATTGCAATGCAGAAGTTCAGTAAAATTTTCCATAAACTGTAATTTTACGAATAGGCGAACGAATTCCTATGATACCAGAAGAAATAGAAAACAAACAACTAGTTCATTCAAATAAGGAAGATGAATTTGCCATTTTTCGAAAAGAAATTAGCCCAGAGAATCCAATGACAGAAATTGAATCCATTCACACAATAAACTTAGAATTTAATAAAGTAGAAAATTCTCCAGCCAAACCATTGATTCTAATCGTAGACGATGATGCAAATGTAAGAGAAGCTTTAAAAATTACACTTGGGAAAAAATACGATTTAATACTTTGTGCCAATGGGAATGAAGCCATTGAAAAAGTAAACCTTCCTTTTTTTGCAGTGATTCTAGATATAAAAATGGAAGGCAAAAATGGATTTGAAACATTCATAGAAATAAAAAAGAAAAAACTTTATCTCCCTATCATCTTTCATTCTGCTTACCAGGATTTAAAAGACCCATATGAAATCATAAATGACTATCGCCCCTTCGGCTATGTTGTAAAAGAAGGCGAGAGCAAAAAACTTTTAGATACAATCGAAAGTGCTGTCGATTATTTTTTCCAGATCAATCGAAATGCAACTCTTGTAAAAGAATTGGAAAAATCGGAAAAACAATACAGAGACCTCGTTGAAAATTCTCTTGATATAATTTTTGCTTTAGATGAGCAAGGGAGGATAATCTCTATTAACCATTCAGTTACGCAAATTCTAAGATACCCAATAGAAGAAATTCTAAACACAAGCATTGTAAATTTAGCCTATAAATCTAATTCCGCCAACGGTGAAATTTTAGATGAGAAGTTGCAAGAGTTGAGTCTTTCGAATAACGTTATTTCGTTTAATTGTGATTTTGTTACAAAGTTTGGAGAGCCAAAAGAAATGCATGTAAAACTAAAATATATTTTGCATGAAAATGGATTTCTTATCATTGGCACAGCATCGACTGTAGAAGAAGATATTTTACAACGCATCTGTGAATCGGAAACACAAGTTTATAAACTCAGTAACTACCTGACTCATGTGGACATTGTTTCGCAAAGATTGGCTAGTTACGCCTCTAAGTATTGTGATCAAGAAACTTTTATGAATTTAAAACTTTGCGTAAGAGAATTAATAATTAACGCAATGGAACATGGCAACTTAGGAATCACCTTTGAAGAAAAATCAGAATCTCTAATAAATGGAACTTATATTCAGATTCTAATGGATCGACAAAAAAGCCTCATAAACTCTAAGAAGCGGATAACAGTGGAATCCTCTTTAACACCAGAAAAAATGGAAGTAATCATTACCGATGAAGGGGATGGCTTCGACCACGAAAAAATGTTAGCACGATCTATGAATGATGACACAAATGGAATCCTTGGTCATGGTCGCGGTATCGCAATGTCAAAAATATTTCTAGACTCTATTGTTTACAACGAAAAAGGGAATTCAGTTCGCATAATCAAGAAATTCAAATAGATTTAATCTTACTTAAAACTTAGAGATTATTGTTATTAACATTTCACATAGGAATAAAAATGACTTCAAAAACACTGAATACTATTTATCCGACATTACCCCAAAATGTGACTCCCAATTCCATATCCATTCCAACTTCTCTCAATGACTCCAAATAGTATCAGTATATAAAGGTATCCCATGCATAAAATTTTAAATTATCAAATAGAAAAAGAAATCTATCATAGTGCAAATTCAACTCTTTATCTTGCAAAAAAAGAAGTCGTGGATAATGGCAACATTGGGCAAAAATTTGTTCTGAAACAACTCAGAAAAGAATTTCCTACTCCAGAAGAAATTGCTCGATTTAAAAGAGAATTTGAAATCACTCGTAGCCTACAGGAAGAAGGTATAATTAAAGTCTACGAACTCCTTAAATACCAAAATACCTACATCATTGTTTTGGAATATTTCGAAGGAGATTCGATTGCAAATTTTTTGAGTTCAAATACTTTTGCGGTTAACGAGGTTTTACCCATTGCAATTTCGATTGCCGAAAGTTTGGGAAATGTGCATAAGAATAAAATCATCCATAAAGATATCAATCCTTTCAACATTGTATGGAATCTGAAAACGGGAAAGGTAAAAATAATTGATTTCGGAATTTCTTCCGAACTTTCTCATGAAACAACCAGTTTACAGAATTTAAATGTATTAGAAGGCACTCTTAACTATATGTCACCCGAACAAACAGGTCGCATGAATAGATCTGTTGACTACAGGACTGACTTATACTCATTAGGTGCTACTTTATATCACATGCTCACCGGACAAGTTCCGTTTATCGGTCATGATGCCATGGAGATAGTCCATAGCCATATCGCAAAAGATCCAACTCCTCCACATGAACTAAACAAAAAAATTCCAGAGATACTATCAAAAATCATTTTGCGGCTAATGGCAAAGACAGCAGAAAAAAGATATCAGAGTGCTTCTGGTCTGGTTTATGATTTAAAATGGTGCCTGGAAAATATCGAATCCGTAGGGACAGGTCGCGAACTGTCCTTACGGATTGGTGCAAATGATATTTCCGATAAATTCGAAATTCCTCAAAAGCTCTACGGTCGAGAAAAAGAAGTAGAAACATTGATGAATGCCTTTGATAGAATAAAGAATAATACAAAGGAGATAATACTGATTAGTGGCTATTCTGGAATTGGAAAGTCATCTATCGTAAAAGAAATATATAAGCCCATTGTGCAAAAAAAGGGAATTTTTATCAATGGAAAGTTTGATCAATACAAAAGAAAAATTCCTTATGTATCACTCATTCAAGCTTTTCAAGAATTAGTAAAACAGATTTTAACGGAAAGCAAAGAGGAGTTAGCCGTTAGAAAAGAAACAATATTAAATGCATTGGGTCAAAATGCATCTGTCATTACAGACGTAATACCAGAAGTGGAATTAATTATAGGCAAACAACCATCTGCCCGTGTTCTATCTCCAGAAGAATCTAGAAACCGCTTCAATGTAATGTTTCGAAATTTTGTAAGGGTATTCGCTTCAGGGAAAAATCCTCTTGTGATTTTTTTAGATGATTTACATTGGACTGATTTACCAACTCTTCAATTATTAGAACTCATTATAACAGATACAGAAATTTTTAATCTTCTTATAGTAGGAGCTTATCGAGACAATGAAGTAGAACCAACTCATCCATTGCTTGCAACCTTAGAGGAAATTAAAAATAAAAAAGTAACGGTTAATACCATTACTCTCTCTCCTCTCAATTTAACCCATTGCAAACAAATTATATCCGAAACTCTATTAATCTCCGATGAAGAGTCAGCCCCATTAGCTAAATTATGCTTTGAAAAAACACAGGGAAACCCATTTTTCTTAAATCAATTCTTATCTACTTTGTATCAGGAAAAATTTATTTCATTTGATCTAAGTAATAAAAAATGGAATTGGAATATTAAAGAAATTCAAAGCAAGCAGATAACGGATAACGTAGTAGATCTCATGGCAAATAGAATCAGGAAATTGCCAGACATTACTCAGAATGTTCTTCGTTTATCCGCTTGTATTGGAAATCAATTTGACTTAAGAACATTGGCAACTGTAAATGAAAAATCACTTTCTCGCACTGCGGTAGAATTATGGGACGCGCTAAAAGAAGGATTCATTATTCCATTAACAGAAACCTATAAGTTAATTGGTCACAACTCAGATAATGTAGAAATTGATTCAATCATTCCTCAATACCGCTTTCTACATGATAGGGTGCAACAAGCCGCATACTCTCTAATAGCCGAAGAAGAAAGAAAAAAAGTTCATTTAGGAGTAGGAAGGTTACTACTCATTAAAATGTCAGATGAGTTACAAGAAGAGAATCTATTTGACATCGTAAACCATTTGAATTTAGGAAAAGATTTAATATCTGATAAAAATGAGAAAGAGAGGCTAATTGAATTAAACCTCTCGGTTGCAAAAAAAGCTAAGCTTTCTGCTGCATTTGAACCCGCATTCAGTTATGCACAAAATGCAATCAGCTTATTAATCGAAGATTCCTGGGTGAGTCAATTTGACCTGACGAAAAAAGTTTATATGGAAGCTACTGAAACAGCTTATCTATCCGGACATTTTGAAAGGATGGAAAATCTTTTAGAGACAATATTAGCAAAAGAAATTCCTTTAATAGACCAAGCCAAAATTTATGAAATAAAAATTCTATCAGCGATCGCTCAGCATGATATGACATTGGCAATTAAAATCGCCTTGCAAATACTTAAAATTTTAGGTATTGAACTTTCTCAAAATCCGAGCCAGGAGATAATAGGAAAAGGCTTGGGTGAGATTATGCAAGCGCTAGCGGCATATAAAATCAGCGACTTATTAGAATTACCCACAATGACTAATATTGAAAATATTGCAGCTATGCGAATTATGAAATTAATTTTTTCGTGTTGTTATCAAGTAGACCCGGGACTATTTCCAATCTTAGTCTTTACCATGCTTCAATTGTCATTGAAATATGGTAATACTTCAACCTCTGCGATTGCGTATTCTTGCTATGGTCTAGTTCTTTGTGGGATTGTAGGTGATATAGATTCAGGGTATCAATTTGGACAACTAGCTTTAAATTTAATTGATCGTTTTAAGGCAGAAGAGTATAAACCTTATACTGTTTACACAGTCAATGTTTTTGTTCGTCATTGGAAAGAACCGGGGGTAAATACAATTAAACCCCTACTAGAAGTAAACCAATTAGGAATGGTAGTCGGAGATTTTGAATTTGCAAGTCATGCTGGTTGGATGTATAATGCACATTCTTATTTTGCAGGTCATGAATTACCAAAAGTAATAAAGGAAACAATAAAATATAGGCTAGCCATCCGAGAAATAAAACAAGAATCAGCCTTTCGTTTTATTTCTATTTTTCTTCAATCATTACTCAATTTAGCAAACATAACCTTAGAGCCATGGAAATTAATTGGTGATGCATATGATGAAGATAAAATGTTACCGATTCATGAAAAAGCAAATGACAATACCGGATTCTGCACCATCTACTTTCATAAACTTGTTTTAAGTTTTTTAATGGAAGAGTATGATACTGCTCTTAAGTTTTCTGAGTTGACAGAGAGATACTTAGCAGGTTTACCGGCTTCTCAATATATACCTCTATATTTTTTCTATGACTCTCTAACGCAAATTGCCAAGTATCCACAAGCAGAATCAAAAGAAGCAATTCTAGCTAAAGTAACATCGAACCAGACTAAGATAAAAGCATGGGCTGACCACTGTCCGTCAAACTGTCTGCACAAATTTTATCTAGTAGAAGCAGAAAAATCCCGTATCCTAGGAGAAGATTTACGAGCAATCGAATATTATGATAAAGCTGCAAAGTTAGCTAAAGAAAATGAATTTTTACAAGAAGAAGCTTTGGCTAATGAGCTTTATGCGCGATTCTGGTTACAAAAAGATAAAGAAGAATTTGGACAAATCCTTTTAAATAAAGCATACCATCTCTATAGACTTTGGGGTGCAGGTAATAAAGTTAATCAGCTTGAAAATAAATATGGTCATTTGTTAGCAAAAAAGGTAAAAACAAATTTCAGCAAAATATTAATAAAAGACTCAATTAACTCTACTCTTGATAGTTCATCAAATAACTTAGATTTGGTTTCAGTAATGAAAGCTTCTCAGTCCATTTCGCAAGAAATTGTTATTGAAGAACTTTTAAAAAACATGATGCATATCGTAATTGAAAATGCTGGAGCGCAAAATGGCTATTTGCTACAAGAAAAAAATGAGAACTGGGTCATAGAAGCAGAGGGAAAATCTGACCAAAAAAAAGTTACCGTATTGCAGTCTATGCCTGTTAGGTCAATCGAAACAGGTATATTAAAAGTGCCTCTCTCTATTATACAATATGTGGCTCGAACAAGAGAGTCTGTAGTAATTGAAAATGCAACACAAGATAACAATTATATTTTGGATCCTTATTTCACGCATAACAATCCAAAGTCAGTATTGTCCTCACCAATTTTACATCATGGAAAAATTCTAGGCATTTTGTATTTGGAGAATAATGCAATAAGCGGTGTATTCACTAGAGAACGTTTAGAAGTATTACAGCTATTATCCTCTCAAGTTGCGATTTCCCTTGAAAATGCAACTCTCTACGCTAGCCTCGAAGATAAAGTTGCGCAAAGAACAAAACAATTAGAACAAGCTCATGAGAAAATTCTTGTTCTAGAAAAAGAGACAACAGAGAAACAATTAGCCGGTGGGTTTGCTCACGAAATGAGAAATGCTCTTGTAGGTCCTAAATTAGTTATTCAACATGTATTAGGTCAAGATGGATCAGCGCCATTCGAAAGTTTGAGTTTAGCAAATAGTAGAAAGCTAAAAGAAATCTACCTACTCATAAAAGATAAAATTTCAGAGGATACTTTAAATTCTGCGCTTAAAGAGATGAAAGTAATCTTTGAAAACGAAGAGCAAATGGAAAATAGCCTCAATATGATTTACAAATCAATTTCCAAAGGCTTGTTAATTACACAGCAGATTATGGATTATGCAAAGGTTGGAAATGAGCAAGTAGGAAAAAGCGAGGTGGATATAAATCATCTTCTTGAAAGTCTTGTGGAAGATTACGAGAAAAACTGGATTGAGCACAAAATAAATATTAGCCTCAATCTGCCAAATGAAAAAGTAATTTTGCAGGGGTTAGATTCGCATTTTGAATCGGTCTTTAAGAATCTTTTGCTAAATGCAAAGGATGCATTGATTGATAAGAATATTACAGATACACGGGAAAAGAGAATAAATATCAAAGCAGAGAAAACAGGCTATAATTATATAGTAGAAGTAACAGATAACGGTATTGGAATTTCTCCCAGAACACATTGGAAGAATCTACGATGCATTTTTTTCAACTAAACCAGATTCTGGAACTGGTCTTGGTTTAGGTGTAGTCAAAAAAATCGTCACTCTCTACAATGGAAAAATAGAAGTCTCATCGGAGCTAGGTAAGGGAACAACATTTACAGCAACTCTTCCAATAGGAGGTAAATTATGATTAGCCAGTTAGAAAGCATTTTTAATTCGATAGCTGATAGCAAAGGCGAAGATGTTTCAAACAAAAAACCGCTTCTTATCATTGATGACAACCAAGACGTGATTGATGCACTTACTGTTATATTAAAGAGAGAATACGAGTTATTAGTCTTCAAGTCATATGAAGAGACAATTGAAAAAAAATTTTCAAATATAAATGTTGCATTACTCGATATTAAAATTGCTTATCAAGATGGAATAGAAATTTTCTCTCTTTTAAAAACAAAATATCCACAAATGAAAATAATTTTCCATTCTGCCTACCCGGGCAATAATGAAAATGCAAAACGAGCTGAGTCGCTTCCACATGACGGGTATCTAACGAAGGGTAATTATGGTATTATGGAACTCTTAGATACAATTAGGAAAACATTTTTAAAAACCACGGAATAACTCCTGACTGGGAAGGGATCGAAGATTTAGGAAAAAAATAATCCAAAAAGGAAAACAAAAAGAACTTGAATTAAAACTTTCTTTTTATAGCGTGGTCTAATAGTTAAACATCGAACTATCAAAGGAGATTAATCGTATGAAAAAAATTTTAATATTATCCCTCGCACTTGGCTTAACCTATTGCGAAAAAGCACCAGAAGCACCTAAGGCAGAAGCTAAAGCAGCTGTTGAAGCACCTAAAGTTGAAGGAACTTCTGTTGGTCTTGATCTTACTAAATCAACAGTAAAATGGATTGGAACAAAACTAAAAGGCAAACATAACGGAACCGTTAAAATAGCTGACGGAAATATTCTCGTAAAAGACAACAAAGTGGTTGGTGGAAAATTTTCTTTAGACATGACAAGCATTGATGACGTTGATATGAAAGACGATGCTAAGATGAAAGCAAAATTAGAAGGTCATTTAAAAAGCGAAGACTTCTTTAACGTAGAAAAATTTCCAAAGGCTACTTTTGAAATCACTACTATTACCGAAGAAGGCGCTTCTGCAAATATAACCGGTAACCTCACAATCAAAGACATCACTAAGAGCGTAACGTTTCCTGCAAAAATTACTTACGGTGCCGACAAAAAGCCAGTATCCGCTACAGCTAATTTTAACATTAACCGCCAACTCTGGAACATTACATACCCAGGTCAACCAGACAACCTTATCAAAGATGAGATCAATCTAGATCTTAATCTAATCGCACTTTAATTCATTCTCGCTTAGTTCCACGGAGTTTATCTCTGTGGAACTTATCTATATTAGTCCGTAGACTTAGCATTCATTCCCAATTTTTCTTCTATGTCTTTCACTTTTTTGACAAGTTTGTTTAGATTGAGAATATGCTTTACGTTCGCGCGGAATTTTTGAAATTCTATAAAGGTGAGATTCCAATCCCAACCTGCGTAGAGATCTTTTTTAGGCGGAGTATTTCGTAATCCAGAGCCTCCCGCAATCATGGTTCCCGAAGGAAGTGTGATATGATCGGCTACTGCACAGGATCCACTAATCTTACAGAAGTCTTCTACTACTGCACTTCCTGCAATTGCGGTGGCACCTGCGACTATTACATGTTTGCCTATCTTAACGTTATGCGCAATTTGAACATCGTTGTCAATTTTAGTTCCGTCGCCAATCATCGTATCATCGATTCCACCTCTATCAATAGAAGAGTTAGAGCCTACACGAACATCATCCCCAATCAGAACACCTCCAATTTGAGGCACTCGATGTAAAATGCTTTTTACATCCACATAACGAAATCCGTCTCCTCCAATAGTAGTATTGCCGTAGGAGATAAAACGCTTTCCAATTCTAACATCACTGAACAAAACACAGTTTGGACCAATAGAAGAATCATCCCCAATTCTTACGTTATGCGCAATCTTTGCTCCATCTGCAATGCGACAATTGTTTCCTATAATAGTATTTTCTCCAATCGAAACAAAGTTACCAATGTCGGTATTTTCTCCTATTTGAGCTGATGGGTGGATAACGACAAATTGCCCTCTTTTACCGGTAGGCATAGAAGTAGGATAAAAAATGTTTAAGACATCTATGAGAGCCAAGTCTACATGTTTTACTGCAAGAACAGGCTGAGTAAATAAAGTCTCCCAACCATGTAGCGTAATAATGGCGTTTGCCTTAGATTGTTTTGCATCGTTTTGATAAGATTTCTCACTAATATAGGTAATGGAATTGGGCTTATCTTGATAGAGTGTGACGACTGATTCTAGTTGGATTGTTTCTGGTTTGTCGGTGTTATAAATTTTTGAATCAGGTAATAGTTTTTGCAAATCAAGTAGTGTAATCATAAATGCCTCTCTGGTTTATAATTTCAATCTGAATCTATTTTGGCAATTACTTTAAGGATTCTGTAGAAATGTTGCCACGGAGGCACAGAGACGCAGAGAATTGCTTTTTGTGGATACATTCTACTAGACTTTATAGAAGGGATAATGATTCTGTTGTAGAAGGTAGAATTATTTCTTCCTGGGAGAGGAGAGTTTATGCAAACTATTATCAATCTATATAGAGAGAAATTTCAGAAGAAGGAAAAAATTTCTGTCGTTACATGCTATGATGCATCGTTCGCAAAAATTATTGCTGAAACAGAAATGGATTCCATCTTAATTGGTGATTCTCTCGGCATGGTATTTCAAGGGAATAATAGCACTTTGCCGGTGACCTTAGAAGAAATGATTTATCACACCAAGGCAGTGAAGCGAGGTGCTCCAAATAAATTTATAATCTGTGATCTTCCTTTTTTAAGTTATCAAATCTCCGTTGAACAAGGAGTATCCGCCGGTGGTCTTGTAATTAAAGAAACAGGTTGCGATGCTATTAAGCTGGAAGGTGCAACGGATATTGCACTCCAATCCATTCGTCAATTAACAGAAATCGGAGTTCCTGTGATGGGGCATCTCGGCCTTACCCCCCAGAGCTATCAAGTTCTCGGCGGTTATAAAGTGCAAGGCAAAGATGAAAAGACTGCTGATAAGATTTTACAAGATGCTATCGCATTAGAGAAAGCGGGTGCATTTTCCATTGTATTAGAAATGCTTCCTGAACCCCTCGGAGAAAAAATCACAAAAGCAATTTCTATTCCTACGATTGGAATTGGAGCCGGTAGGCACACAAGTGGACAGGTTTTAGTAATCAACGACTTATTGGGAATAGCTGCTGACTTTAAGCCTAAATTCTTAAAGAGATTCGCTGATTTACACTCTATCGCAAAACAGGCATTAGCCTCCTACGATAGAGAAGTTAAGCAGGGAAGTTATCCGGCAGAAGAAAATGTGTTTAAATAACTCACCTTACATTATCATTTCTTCACAAAAGAAATGATAATGTAAGGTGAGTGACCAGCGTGCCCAGCGCTGAAGGTGGGGTTTACACCTAACGGTGGGTTTGCTGCCGCAGGCTATTGATTTTATTGATCCATTACAATTATCTAGTATTCTCTGTTTCTAAAGAATTCACATCATTTTATTCTTTTGCGTAAGGTGAGTAATTTAACTAAACTTATCTCTTTTTATATATCTTCCATCCGAAAAAGCCTGAGCAGATAACGATGAATAGCCAAACAAGTAAGTTGCCGAATCGAACGTAAAAAGTAGGGGGAGAAGAGATAACAGATACAGGGCGTGAATAACGCTCACTTGTTCCTAAACCGGTCATTTTATTGTTTACGATTCGACCTAGATGATCTACGAATGCAGATGTTCCTGAGTTAGTTGCTCTCACCATCCAACGCCTAAACTCGATTGACCTAAGTCTCGCAAGGTCTAAATGCTCATAGCTCTCTACAGTCTTTCCATACCATTTATCATTTGTAATGTTTACGATAAAGTCAGGCATTTCTGTTTTGTAAAATTTACGGACGAACTCAGGCAAAATTACTTCGTAACAGATTAACGGAAGGAATTTTCCAGCGGCTTCTAATTCAGAAATATTTTCCTTGTAGTATTCTCTTTGTGCTTGCATATTCATGAAACTAGAATCAATCCATTTCAAATGCGGCTTATTAAACTTAACCTCTGTTTTGTTTTTAAAATACGTAATTAGATTTTGCTCTGCACCCGGAATAAATCTTCCAATCTGAGGAACTATATCATACAAGATAGGAAATGTTTCGCCGAAAGGAATGTATTCGCCAAAGGCAAGCAAATACGACTTACGATAAAACTCTCCTCTATTTCCATTTGGATCAAAGACGGTAGAGCTATTGTGAAAGCGGAGATTTTGCGCAGAAGGCTTGTTATCCGCAAAGGATGCATCTAACTCATTAAAATAAAAATTCGCCTTATATCGATTGCTCAGTTGATAAATCAATGCCTCAAATCTTGCCCAATAAATTAAATCAAATCTTGTAGTTTCAGGAACGTTATGCGTAGAATAAAAGGGAACTCCTGATTCTGGCAGCACGATTAAATCAGGCTTTTCATTTTCTGAGCCTTCTATGACCAATCGCTCGATTCGATTCATGAGTGCTTCCATCGCTTCGCGCACACGTCCATCTCTAAATTCAAGTGGTGCGTCTGGTTGAATAATTAAAACTTGTTTTGTAGAAGAAGGCTCTACTCGACTCCATTTCCAAAATAAAAATCCACCCAGTATCGCAAAGAGAGCTAGAACATTGACTGTTTTTAAAAGATACAATTGTGTGAGAGATTTAAACTTAGGAGACTTAGAGCGGATAACGTCCCAAATCGGATATTGAAAAAATGGATAGGATACCATAAATACAAGAATGGAAAGTCCATAGACTCCTGTATATTCAACCACTTGCGACAAAATCACATTACCCGCTATTAGGTTTCCATAATACCAGGGAAAGATTTGCCATGTAAAAAATTCTGCGAGGATAATGGCTAACCCAGGCACGAATAGGTTGTGTCTTCCTACTTTCTTTCGAAGAAAACTTAGGAGCATCATAACTACTCCGAATTTCCAATTCACGATGATGCAATAGAGAAGAAATAAGGGAATCGCCATCCAGAATGGAAATCCCCCGAAGACCATAAGCATGTAGTTGATCCAATAATACGAACAAAAACAAAATACAATCGAAAACAAAAGTCCTTTCTTAAATAAAACTTTGTATTGTCCTCGATACTTTTCCTCAATCCAAAAAAGCCCAAACGGAGCAATAAAAACAAGCTCACTCAGTCCATAAGGAACAAAAGAAAGGGTAGAAAAAATTCCTACCCAGAGATAACAAAATGTATTGAAGAATCTAGATTGTTTGAACTTTGTAAACCAACTACGCATAATAGCCTATAGCCTTTCCAACAAACTTGGTAAATAACCTTCCGGCGCCTCATAGCCAAGTAGATCGAGAACGGTAGCCGCAATATTCCCAAGCCCTGCTTCGGCAGTTCCTTTTAATTTCCAGCGATTGTCTTTGTCGTAGATGACCAGGTTCACCGGATTTAATGTATGACTGGTTTTTGGAACGAACTTATCACCTTGTTTTTGCGCATTTCCCTTTTTATCTAGTTGATACATTTCATCTGCATTCCCGTGATCGGCAGTGACTAACAAAGTGTAACCGTTTTTGTCACAGGCTGATTTTAAACGATCCATGCAAGTGTCCAAAAATTCAAGACTTCTTACTGTTGCCGTATAATTGCCAGTATGCCCTACCATGTCGCCGTTTGCATAATTGACTCGAACGAAATTGTATTTTTTAGTTTCGAGAGTAGAGATTAGAGTATCTGTAATTTCTTTTGCTTTCATTTCGGGTGCCTGGTCAAATGGAATTACATCAGATGGAATTTCTTGGAAAGTTTCTAAGTTTCTATCTAAATAGCCGCTTTTGTTTCCATTCCAAAAGAAAGTTACGTGTCCGTATTTTTGTGTTTCTGAAATTGCGTATTGCTGTAATTTTTCGCTGATTAGATATTCACTTAGAGTTCTATCAATCGCCGGAGGGGTTACGAGGTATTTGTCGGGAAGTTTTAAATCTCCATCGTATTGCATCATGCCTGCATAATACACATCTGGTTTTGGACCACGATTGAATTTATCAAACTTATCAGCAGTCATGGCGAGGCTAATCTCGATTGCCCGGTCACCACGAAAGTTAAAGAACACAACAGAATCACCGTCTTTGATTTTTCCAACAGGTCCATTTGCGTCAGAGACAACAAAGCCTGGGAGATACTGGTCAATAACCGCTGGGTCTTCTTTTCGAAAGGTTTCAATTGCTTCTTCTGCTGATGAAAATGCACGTCCTTCTCCCTTCACATGAAAATTCCAACCGCGCTCTACCATTGACCAATCTGCTTCGTATCGATCCATCGTAATCGTCATACGTCCACCACCAGATGCAATCTTTGCATCAAAGTTTGCATCGCGTAGTTCCGATAAAAACTTTTCAAAAGGACGAACGTATTCTAAGGCTGACTTTTCAGGAACATCGCGACCATCTAGGAGAGTATGAATTCTAACTTTAGAAACGCCTTCTTTCTTTGCGGCAGCGACTAACGCTTTTAAATGATCTATATGACTATGAACATTTCCATCGGAGAGAAGTCCTAGAAGATGCAAGGTTGAATTTTTAGTCTTTGCATTTGCGATGAGTTCTTTCCAAACTTCTCCTTGAAACAATTGACCTGAATCAATCGAGTTACTTACAAGCTTCGCACCTTGATCAAAGATACGACCACAACCTAAAACGTTATGCCCTACCTCGGAGTTACCCATGTCTTCATCAGAAGGCATACCAACTGCTTTTCCGTGAGCTTTGATATGAACAGTAGAATGATGATTCCAAAGATTTGAAAGTGTAGGAAGTTTCGCACCCGCAATCGCATTGCCGGCATCAGCACCTTTTTCGGTATAACCGACTCCATCTAGAATTACAAGTAAGACCTTATCGGTCACAGACTTCAGATTTTGTTTTTTGACTAGCTTTAACATAATTACCTCGACTCATTCAGAGTTAATTATTTTTTATAGGTAGGTGTCAACGGGAAAATGGAACGCTTAGAGAGATTGTAGATGCAGTGAAATTTTCGGAAAAAGTGGTGTGAAGTAAACGGGGGATTTTTTTATTTTCATTTATTTTTCCTAAGTCTTATTTTTTTACTAGATTTTTGGGCGTTGCCTTCATAGTATAAATTATGAATTTATCGGGAACAAATTGAAAATGGTTATATTAAAATAGTCAATGTTAGTGATAAAGGTAATCCAAATCCACGGTTTACTTTAACCCTAAAAATTGGTGACAATACTTTGATAAGTGAAAATTCAAATTCTATTTGGACAAAAGGCAAATTTTAAATCTATTTTCCAAAATTTCATTTTAAATTATTTGTAACTTTTCTTTTGATGGCAAAGGTTCCTGTTAGCAGTGGAATTGGAATTGGATACCAAGCTCGAAGGGAAACGAATAATGTCAAAAGCCAGATAGCTGACGTTCCTCTTTCATCAAACTCATAATCTTCTTCTATTTGAAATCGAAAAGTAGTTTGTATATTTTCGCCTAAAATTAGTTTGGGGCAATAATAATTTTCCGAAACAGAGAATTTTTCAATTTCCTGACAACTGGATATGCGTGTCTCTTCTAAATGGGAGCTACCAAAAAAAGAATCAGAAACTTCTGTTTTAAAACCAAATTTTATTCTTTGCTTTGTTGTTTCTGTATATAAGATTGGAATAAATCTCATATCTGATACGTGAATCATTGCAAAGTATTCACCTGGCGGTAAATCATAATTAATCACATCGTTCTTACTTAATGAATGATATTCTTCTGTAAATTCGCACTCTTTTATCATTTTTGTTTCGGATACTGCTAAATCTTTACATAGATATAAATTTAATTTGGCTTCGTTATCCTTAGAATTTTGAAAAATAATTTTTAGATTGGCTGATCTATTTTCTGTTGATAAAGTGTCTCTACTTTTCGGACTAGCACAACTTATAATAAGTAGAAGTATTAGGATAAATCGCATAAACATATTATACCTCTTAAAAAATATTCTATTTTACCGAGGATGTCTTTTCTTTCTAGTAATCTGCATCCAACTTCTCTCATAATTCTATCTCCTTCTATCCCACAAAGTTAAAAGCTTAAAACAAAATCGGATTGCCTCTCTTTCATAAAAAGGTGTTATCAACTAAACGGGGGAAATTTGGAAAGTAATTTTAATTAATTTACATAACGTATCTTTATTAAGTTGGAGTTAATTTCTCTATCCATTTCTAATTCAATCATTCGAAAGGTTGACTCCGAGGAAAGCTTTGCCTTCCCTTCTAATATACCTGTAAGCTTTTCTTTGCGAATATATCCTGTCGAATTGAATAGATTTTGTGCATAATAAAAATTAGCCTCACGATAATAAAGAAATGAATTTAGCTTTAAGATTTTTAATAGACGTTTTTCGTCTCGACTCAGGTTCTTAGAGATAAATACGATTACCCGCTCAGCACCTTCTTGTTTAGCATACTCCATTATCGAAGCAGAATCAGAAGACGTAATCTTTAAAGTGTAATAATATAAATGATCAGCTATCACCTTCAAGCGATTGAATCTAGATGTTATTTCTTTTTGAAATAGATTAGGAATATCATCCTGTGAAATCAAAGGATAAGAATTAAATTGTTTTTCTTGTTTTAAAAATAGGGAATAAAAACGAAACCCCTGCTCGTTCATCGCATTATAGTAATTAGCCCGCGCTTTCTCTAAGTATTCCTCAAATGTGATTGTAGGAACTTTATGGAGGAAAATACACATTTTCCCGCTAGTCTTTATTTCAGTAAGATTCATTTATTTTTTGAAGAAGGATACGACTACTTGTAAAATATTTTTAGACTTTATACTTTTATCTGGATAAGGCTCCAATCCATCAGTAACAGTCTGAAATCCATCTATCGCTGTTTCAAGTTCATCTGCATTTTTATTTTATTCTACTCTCCAATCTTTCCCAAGCCCGACATTTTGATAAATACTAGTATGAATCTCAGCATAATTTACATTCTTCGCATCGGAAGTCTTTAAATCAATGGTATCGGTCATTTCAGCATTAGCCTCTTTAAAGTCTTGCCTCGCTTTTTTAAATTGCTCGTATTCTTTAAAAGATTCATCTTTCGAAAATAGCCCCATGATTGACCTCCAGTGTTTTGTTTACTTGATATTGTAACTAGCTAGGATTATGTCAATTAGATAAAGTAACGAGTAGTCCTTTAAAACGGAAAGTAAATGCGAAAAGTTAAATTATCCCTAACCTTGTTTTGTTAATGGTTTGGAGTCGTTATTATTTCGTTTCCATCCATTTCCTTATCGAAGGTTTGTCGAACGCTAATCGAAGGCAGACCGAAGGCAGGAAGAAGGGTGTGGCTATTTTCTTTCTAGTAATCTGCATCCAACTTCTCTCATAATTCTATCTCCTTCTATCCCACAAAGTTAAAGCGTAAAGCAAAAGTGGACTTTCGTCTCTTTCATAAAAAGGTGTTATGAACTAAACGGGGTAAAATTTATTAAAATAAATATTCCATAATATAATCTCTAACTTGTTTTACAAAGTTTTGAGCCTGGTTTATGATTTCAGTAACTTCATCAACTTCTAATTCGACTAATATCGAATAGTCGGCTTCTTGTCTTAACTCGAATGCCTTATGCAGTGCCTTAGAATGTATCTTTGAGAAAATATTAGTTTTTATATATTCTTTATCAAAGAAGGAAATAACTCCAATGTGCTTGGAGTTTTTAAGTCCCTTATTTTCTAATAAGGCTAATGCAGAATAAAACATTGAGTAGTAAGCGCGATTAACCGCAGATCGATATCTCTTATTATTGTATAAAGATAAAGCATCTTGCAAAGATTCTTCAGCTTCTTTTAAACGATTTATGCCTTCTCGTAAAATATTTTGGATCAAAGAACTTTTTTGAATTGCGGGGTAATTAAATTTTTCATAAGAATATACAATCGGAACTAAAACGACTTCATTTTCATAGCTTATCTCCCAGGCGATTTCCGAGATTATTTTTTTTTGTTTGAAGCCCATTTCTGATAAAACAACTAAAACATCAAAATCAGAGTCACTCTTTGCCTCTCCTCTAGCTCTTGAACCGAAAGCCCAGATCTTAGCATCTGCAAATTGACTTTTAATTCGATCTGCAAATGTATGCAATAGTTTTTGGTCATTTAGATTCATAGTATTTAGTTTCATTGGTAATAAAGTTCTAAGTATAAATTTCAATTCCTAATTTGATAAGTTCTTTTTCTAAATCAAGTGCAATTTTACGAATCCTATTATATTCTTTCTAGCAATCTGCATCAAACTTCTTGATAATTCTATTGCATTCAATCCAACAAATTAAAAGCTTAAAGGAAAAGCGGTTTGATATTTTTCATCACTGTAATCATAGAGAATAAATTCTTTCTTCACTTGTTCATATGTCTTTCCAATATCATCTTTTCCATTAAACGCAAACTTAGTATTTGCCGGTAGTTCTTTAAAGGTGATGATGAAGCCGGGGACGGTTTTATCTTCAAAGAATTTACTTTTTCTAGCCTCACTGTATGATCCTACGGGAATAGCAAAATTCGGATCTTTCTTTATCTCTAATTGGTAGGTTTTCCCAGGTTCAAAGTTTACATCCTCTCGCAATGACCTACGAGCAAACCGGTTGAAAAATACTTCATCATTATTAGGTAATGAGCTAGAATTTAAAGATGCGATATCGCGTATATAATCTAAATAAAGAATAACATTGAGCCTTCCATTTTTTGCTGGTACGGGAAATAGATATTCTGAGCCCAGAGCCATAAATATACAAGTTTTTCTTGCTATTTCTGTATTTTCCGAAATAATCCGCTCTTTTATTTTAGAGCTTACTTGAAAATTAGCTACATCTTCTTTACGGGGATTCAATATTTTGTCGTAAAATTCGATATAAACTGGTAAAGCCCTTTCCTTTCTTTTATCTGTCTCTAAGTTATATTCTAGATATTCATTTCCAAGTTCTGGTATTCTTACTTGAAGAAATGCATAAGCACTCTGCTTTCTCTCTGCAATTGACTGACTCCTATAATTGCAAAGTTCTAAATCATACGCAGAGGATTTTGTATTTCGAAGTTGTTCCTGATGCATACACATGGTAGAATGATTGAACGCAAATAAGTGCTCGTTAATCAAAAATAGTAATAATAAAAATATTTGAACTTTAGATAACATTTTTTTAATAATCCTCCCGAACTGGTTTATATTTATCTTTCTAGTAATCTGCATCCAACTTCTCTCATAATTCTTTTTCCTTCTATCCCACAAAATTAAAGCGTAAAGCAAAAGTGGACTTTCGTCTCTTTCATAAAAAGGTGTTATGAACTAAACGGGGGAAAATTTTTCGTAATGATTTCTCTGTAATCGCTTTCACCAAAAGGTAGTGTTTTTAGTTTCATAATGAGTTGCTTTGAATGAAACTTCCACTGTTGTTACCAAATCTTGTAAAGACATTTCTTTCTTTCACATTTTGAGATGATGAATCAGGACTAGCAATAACCTCAAAAAAGTTTTTTTGATATTTTTTATATACCCATTCTCATTCATAATTGCGTTTTCTTTTATTGGTATGTAGCCATTTTATTGATAACTTTTCGCTAGAATACGCAAAAACTTTTGAAAATGACAATCCACCTTTTTGTGAAAATTTTTTTATTCTGACATCGATCAATTCATAGGTATTGAAAAATAAAAATGAAACAGTGATTTCAATATTTAGGAATAGACTTTCTAATCTAAGAAATTACTAAGGTATTGTTTAAAATAAAAATCTGACCATTAGAGGAGTACAGATGACAGACATAAAAAGTATAAAAGAAATAGAAAAGATCCTAGGTTTTTCTATAAATCAAGTAGTAAAATTAGACGAATTAAATAAACCTAGTGATACTCAAAATATTTATAGTGATAATCCTACAGCTAATTATTGTTTGGATCGAAATGAAAATGTTATAGGTTTGTATATAGATACATGTCCTATTGAAGAATTTCCTACTGATTTATTAACTGGTTTTTCTAAATTGAATAAACTTTATTTGAATCAATGTCATCTCTCCAATTCTAACTTTTTAAAAGATTTTAAAGAATTAACTGATTTGAATTTAGCTAATAATCAATTAACAGATCTTGGTTCTCTGATCGGTTTAACAAACCTCACTTCATTGATAGCCAATAATAATCAACTCAATGATGTTACTGATTTGAAAAGATTAACAAGTCTAACTATCTTAGATTTAAGTTTTAATCAATTAACAGATATTAGTTTTTTAAGTGAGTTAAAAAAACTTACTTCTTTAGGTTTGCATAATAACCAATTGATTGATGTTCAACCTTTGAAGGGAACTACAAATCTTACATATTTAAACTTAAGTAATAATCAATTAACTGACATAGAACCTTTGAAAAATTTAAAAAATCTTACTTTTCTAGATTTGAATTATAATCAACTGATAGATATTAGTTTTTTAGAGGAATTAAAAGAATTGACTAATGTAGATATCAGTTTTAATCAAATAGTCGAAATAAAATCTTTCATTGGATTAACTAAGCTCACTACCCTATCATTGAATAACAATCAAATTGTTGATCCCAGTCCCTTAAGCAAATTAACAAGTCTAATTACTTTAGGATTACACAATAATCAAATTATAGATCTTAGTTTTATAAAAGACTTAACAAATGTAACTGAAATAGGATTGGTTTATAATCAGATTAAAGAATTACCAGAATGGATCACAGAGATACATTTAGAAATTAATATTCAAGATGACCCAGATGTTTCTACAAATCGATTATTATTAGCAGGGAATCCCATTCAATCGCCCCCTATAAAGGTTGTAAAAAAGGGAAAACAAGCTATCCAACAACACTTCCAGGAACTTAAAAAATAAAGTAAAATCAATTTCCAATACGTTTTTCAAACTGCCTTAGAATGAAAAACGTACTACAATTTTCTTTCTAGTAAATTGCATTCAACTTCCCCTATAATTCTATCTCCTTCTATCCCACAAAGTTAAAAGCTTAAAGCAAAATCGGATTGCTGCTTATTCATAAAAAGGTGTTATTAACTAAACGGGGGAAATTTTTTCATAAAAAGCGGTTTTGACCTTAACAGGGGAAAATTTTTCTATAAACGGTTAATTGACTGTAAACTCTATCGAATGATGGGATGATAGCTAATACTTTTACCAATCATCTCTCATCATAAACTGAATGAAAAAAAGTAAGAGAAGTAAAAGTTTCCTATAAAAAGATTTATCAAATGAGTCACAATTAGATTTTAAAGATCCTCCGTCACAAATTTCGCACATCCATTCATTTAAGTCCTTGAACTAAAAAATAAATCAATCCACCTACAAACTGAATTGGTAAAGTTGCTATGTCGATTAACAAAGCAATCGGAAACAAAGAGCCCCAAAGTTTGTTCTCTGTTTCTACACTAGTCTGTTCCATTGCCTCCAAATCCCATTTCAGCAAAACGCGAGTAAATTCGTAAGAATTCGGATTCCTATATAAAAGTAAAAACGGTCGTGCAGTAATTTCAGATTCGATATAGAGAAGAGAATTAAATTGAAATTCAATCGGGCTTTTTTCAAGTAGATTTAGTTTCTTCACAATGTCAGGCAACAAAGGAGAATAAATTTTCGATTCTTGCATTAATTTCGTATCTGGATTTATTTCAAAAACATGTAAATTGTCCCAAGCATCTTTCCCTTTCGTAATCTGCAATATGGTGTTAGGAGAATCTGGTTTAAAAATAATTTCTTTGGATTCTCGAAAGGAAATACCAAAATCATCGATCATCCATTTTGACGGAATGTTAGAACTGGTTGAAACAGTTTTACATTTCACAACATCGTTCATATAATAATCTTGCGGCTTTCTATGCTCAGACAAGTATAAACATTTATCTTCGTTTCCTTCAAAAATAAATCGAAAACTAAATGGCTCCGTCGATTCTGCTTTGATTTCCTTTACTTTTAATAATAGCCTCGACCTAGGTTTGTTGATGACCTTTCGAGCGGTCTCGCCTTTTACATTTTTGTTCACATACATCGTAGCAAAACAATTTACGGAAAATACAATATTTACGAGCAAGAATACTACGAATACAATCAATTCCTGTTTCTTATTAAATGCTTCCTTAATTGACGTCTTCATCTTATACGGCGTAAATTAAGCAGCCTGCTGATTAGTATATCTTTTTAGCGCCGAAGCACATAATCTCCATCTCACTTTTTACTCCTGGCTCTCCAAAATTCTACTTGAAAGGAACGGATCCAATCCATTTTCTTTCTAGTAATCTGCATCCAACTTCTCCCATAATTCTATCTCCTTCTATCCCACAAAGTTAAAAGCCCGACTATTGTGAAGATATACCTCTGGTATCCAAGAAAAACCTGGCTTTAAAAAATGTCAATAGGATTCAACAGTAACAAAGAAGTCATGCAAATCTACTATAGCCCCAACGGGGCGCAATACTCTCCGCATGGGCGTCATCTCAGCCCATGTAAAAATTCATATAAAGATTCATATAAAAATTCTTACATAATTTCCAAAAGAATTTCCGAAGAACTTACCATTCTTCAAAAACCAATAACTAGAAGTATGACCTCCTATAAGCTTCCTTTTACTCACATCCGGTTCAGCTACGGTTATAGCTCCGGTCTAAATCGGTTGGCAACCTAAATTTACACGGCACAACCACCGAAGATACAAGCGTAGCTAGACCGGAGATGAGTAAACGCTAATACATAGACAATACGACACCAACTCTTCTAGCACTATAGCTAGGAGTATATTTGATGCATCGCCATCTTAGGCAATGGGAAAAAATTGCTAGATGTTCCGCTTATAGTTTTAATTCTGTATGTTATTCACCCCTTCCTGATGGGTTATAGGGGGATTTTAAAGGAAGGATTATGGCTAAATTAGAAGTTGGAAAAAAGGCACCTGCATTTACAGCAATCGTTGCAGATGGAAAGAAAGTAAAGTTAGGCGATATAGCCGGAAAGAATGGACTTGTATTGTATTTTTATCCCAAGGATAATACCCCCGGCTGCACGACTGAGGCTTGTGACTTTCGTGATAATCTGGATGCAATTAAAAAGCTCGGCTACTCGGTAGTAGGCGTATCTAAAGATGATCTCAAAAGTCACAAAAAATTTATCGAAAAACAAAACTTAAACTTCGACCTGCTTTCCGATGCAGAAACTGATCTAGTAGAAAAATTTGGAGTCTGGCAAGAAAAGAAAATGATGGGCAAGAAGTATATGGGCATTGTCCGCACCACTTTCTTAATTAGCAAAGACGGAAAGATTTTAAAAATATACGAAAATGTAAAAGTAAAAGATCATGTTGCAGAAATTATTAAAGATATTAAGGAAATTAAATAATGAAAATCCCTTCTTCACAATTAAAATTCTACGCTGGAAAAAACAAATCTAAAAAAGTATACGAAGTCCATCATTTTTACAAAGATAAAATTCCGGCTAATATAGCGAAATCTCTCAAATCCCAAATCGACTCTAAAGTATTCCAAGCAGATGCTGGTCAACAATACATTGACCACGGCGATCAAATCATCTACATCGGACTTGGGGAAGAAGCGAAGCTAACACTGCGTAAACTCGCATCTTATTATTTAAAATTGGGCGAAGCATTTATTAAATGGGTAGGCATTGGTCTCGAAATTCATATTTCTAAAGAACTTTCAGAAGCACTCTCTCCTTTTAATCTTGTTTATCAATTAGCAAATTCAATCGAAATCGCAGCCTTCGGAGTTGACTCCCTTTCTAAAACTTACCGCGAGCGCAAAATCGAAGTTGGCGACATTAGCTTTGTAATGGAAAGTGTCAAAGAAGAAAAGACAGCAAAAGAAGCCTTAGAAAAATCCAAAGTAGTCAGCAAATATTTAAACGAGTCAAGATATGTGGCTCATCTACCGGCTAATCATTTTACTCCGGAAGAATTTGTCTCTCGCTCACAAGAAATTGCAAAAGAAAACAAACTCAAAATCACAGTCTTCGATGAAGACAGACTCAAAAAAGAAAAATTCGGTGGGATACTCTCTGTTTGCCAGGGCTCCGACAAAAAAGCCAAAATGGTTATACTCGAATACACACCCAAAGGAGCAAAGTCAACTGATAAAACTCTCGCCCTCATCGGAAAAGGTCTTACCTTTGACTCAGGTGGAATTAGCATCAAACCATCCGCAGAAATGCACGAGATGAAATACGATATGTGTGGAGCGGCTACTGCCATTCATGCGATAGGTGCAATAGCTTCTCTAGGAATTAAAACCAAAGTCATCGCAGCCATTGGAGTTGCTGAAAATATGCCGGATGCAGCTGCTTTAAAACCAGGGGACGTCTACACCGCCTACAACGGAGTAACCGTTGAAGTCCAAAACACAGACGCAGAAGGTAGACTGGTTTTAGGAGATGTAATTTCCTATATAAGTAAAAAATTTAAATCCAACTATATGGTAGACTTAGCGATATTAATCGGTGCAGTCATCATCGCTCTCGGTCACGAAGCGGCGGGGGTAATGACGAATTCCCGCGACTTATTCGATTTAATTGATGCAGCTTCTATTAGTTCAGAAGATAGAATCTGGGAACTTCCTCTCTGGGAAGAATACGGCGAAGACTTAAAGAGTGATATTGCAGATGTTAGAAATATCACCGGTGGACGCGCAGGTGGAACTCTTTCAGCGGCACAATTTCTCTCTAAGTTTGTTGAGGGAGATGTAAAATGGGCGCATATAGATATTGCAGGCACTGCCTGGAGAGGAAAGCCTTCTGGAACACAAGTAAGTGGACCTACCGGTTACGGCATACGCCTATTAGTCGATTTAGCTAAAGAATTAGAGAAGCACCATGAATAGAGAAAGTTTTATTTTCTTCGAAGACGAAATCATTGCCTCCTACTGCGGATTACTCTTATTTGCCGGTCTATACATTACCTTCAAGTTACGATTTCCGCAAGTTCGGTTTTTATTCTTAGCTCTTAAAATTCTTTCTGGGGCTATGGATCACAAAGGATCTAAGGGACAATTGGTTCACTCACAGGGATTTTCTGCTGGAACTGCCTCTTCATTATTACCCGGCGCAATGATTGGCTCTGCATTTGCCATGATGATTGGGGGAGTAGGGGCACTCTTCTGGGTATGGGTAGCGACATTTTTCATTATGCCGCTACGCGCTGTTTCTTCCACACTTGCCATTAAGTTTAGAACTAAGTTGCCTAATGGGCGTTATCTGGCGGGACCTATGTATTTTATTGAGAAAGCGCTTAAGGCTCGTTGGCTTGCGATTGCTTTTTCGATTGGGTGTATACTCACTGTTTTAACGTTAGGCGGAGTAGTTCCTGTTCTAAGTCTATCTTATATCGCCAAACACGCGTTTGACGCTAAAGGTATGGGACTTCCTGTTGCACTGACTGCGATCATTATCTTTATCGTCCTCGGTGGGATTCGTAGGATTGGTCGCGTTTCTGGAGTCATTGTTCCGCTCGGTCTTAGTTTGTTTTTCATTCTTTACTTTGCCATCTTCAAAGAAAATCTAGTTCCTTTTTTCGTATTTATCGAAGCTGTGTTTCATAATGCATTTAACTTTGAAGCAGTCGGCACTGGTGGCTTTGTATCTATTTTAGTTTTTTTAGGTCAATCAGGTGGCTCTTTCTTCTTATCCACTGAAATGGGGCTTGGAAAGAGTGCAGGAATTTCGGGAGCAGTTAGAACTGATCATGCGTTTAAGCAGGGCTTGGTTTCTATGCTATCTGCTTTCTTCGAGGGATTTATTGTTTCTACTTTGATTTTTTATGTTTTGTTTTCTTTTAATGCAGTCAATCCACCAGATATATTTTCTTTTCTACACAATGTCTTAGGTCATGGAAAAGATCCTTATTATCTATTGCTGTATTTTTCCTTCTTCCTTTTTGGAATTGCGAGTATCATCGGTTGGTTTTATACGGGAGAGCAAAGCGCATACTATATATTAGGCGAAAAGTTTGCGAACTTGTTTAGAATTCTTTTCTTTGCAGCAATCATTGGCTCTTCTTATATGTATATCCGAGAAGGAAATGCATTTTTAGAATCAGCGTTTAATATCGGTTATACGATGGCAATATTTACAGCGCTTCCAATTTTGATTTCTATGATTTTACTTGCTAAGATGGTAAGCCTTGAGATGAATAAATATCTCACCGAGGGCGGAGTGCGTTATGAAATCTTTAAGGATATTTATTTACTCATTCTTTCTGCTCTTCCTAAAAATCTTCTTTCTAAATTGTTTGGCTCTTTTACTTACTTGAGGCTTCCTCGCTTTATGATGGTTCCTATTCTAAAAGCATTTGCCAAAGCGTATAAGATTAATCTAAGTGAAGCAGAGTTAAATATCAAAGAATACAACTCCTTGAATCAATTCTTTACTCGTTCCCTTAAAGCGGGAGCACGTATCATTGACTCAGCGGAAAATGCGGTAGTATCCCCTGTTGATGCTCGTATTACAAGCTTTGGTGATATTAATGATGACACACTGATCCAAGCGAAAGGATTTGACTATAGCGTCAAAGAGCTATTAGGCTCTGAGAAGTATTATCCTTTTTTTGAAAATGGAAAATTCATCACATTCTACTTATCTCCCCAGGACTATCATCGAATTCATTCTCCATTCTATGGAAAAATTCTTGGCTATTACTATGCACCCGGAAAACTGTTTCCAGTTAATGACGCAGCTGTGGGTGGTATACGTGGATTATTCCCAAAGAATGAAAGGCTAATTACATTTCTCCAAACAGAATACGGAAAAATTGCCGTGGTAAAAGTTGGCGCTTCCAACGTAGGCAAAATCAGAGTAACCTACGATACAAAGATCGTGACAAACAAACTCATTCGTTTCCCAAAAGAATACCAATACGAGAATGTAAACATCATGATCGACAAAGGTTCCGAGCTTGGTCGATTCGAAATGGGCTCTACGGTTATTCTTGTATTCGAGAACAATACAATTGACCTAAACCCATTCGTAAAAGACGAGCGCTCCACCTACGGATCAACAGTCGGCTTGTTTAGAAGTAAAATAATGACATTACCGAAGTGAAATTTTTTTACATGGAAAAAAGAATTCACTAAACATAGCCGATGCTTACGATTCTAAAACAAATATCCAAAATATGGATATTTGTTTTAGAATCTCTGAGGATAAATAATTCACTGAGTGACAGATTTTTTTAATCTAAGTTTCCATCTTTCTTCTCGTTTCTTATGCCATACGGCTAATATTATTATGACGGAAGATGCAATGGTATAAATTATATTAACAGGATTTAATTTGTATTTTTCTTCCAAGAGACTTCTCCAGTTTTTTTATGGCTTCCTTTTTACTTAATAATTTATCTGGATTTTTTTTAGAGAACGCGATTCTTTTACGAAGTTCCGCTTTTTCTTCTTCTAACAAAGTATCCTCTTCTATATTTCTACTTTTAAATTTCAAAAAATCTACAAAGTCTATGAATTCCCTCTGCAACTCAGAAGGTAACTCTATGATACTTTTTTTTAATACTCTAAAGTTCAGTGACGATTGCATTCTATTACCCTACCATAATTACAATACGATGCAATCTACAAAGACTTTGTAAATACTTTTTTCTGTCTCGCGCTCTTGCTAGTTTACATAGCACGGATCGAAAATACTTTCTAACTACCGACAACGGTTTAAAAATTGATTTACGAACGGACATAATAAACCGATACTAGCACTATGGATTCGAAAGAGAGAGCAGCACTGATAAGAGAAGGAAACGCGGCGTTTAACGATGCGGATTATCCAAAGGCGCGGGAGCTATACCTAAGATGTGATTACAAAGATGGACTGATTCGTCTTGGTGATTATTATATGTATGAAAAAAAGCTCCCGATTCTAGCTTACGGCTACTACAAAAAAGCCGGTCATACACAAAAGATTGACGAAATCTTTCAGCGTATGCTCTATGCTCTCGGAACTTGGATTGGAATGGACAAATTTAAAATCAAAGAAGCTCCGGCTACCAATGATAAGCCTCTATCGCCTGACGACTTCACCGTGCATCCTATCCTAAAAGCAAAAGCAATGGAAATTTTACAAAAATCTGGTAAGAAGTAAAACTTAGTTGCCACAGAGTCACGGAGACACAGAGGGTTGTGTAAACAGTCATTTCGAAAGAGCGAAGCGATTGAGAAATCTATCTGGCAATACAAAGATAGTTTTAAGCAAGATAGACCTCTCACGATGAAACTGTTCGAGGTGACTGGAATCAAATTATCAATATGAAAAAAAATACCATCCGTGTTTATCCGTGTTCATCCGTGGTATTCCTTGCATTCTTCCTATTCACATTCTGTAATTTACCTTTGCGTCCTGAGTTTGGGGGGAGTGGGAATGCGATTATAAAACAAAAAGGAGATATTAATTTTGGAAGACTTGCGAATGTTCCTTTTAAATTTACAACTTCTTCTTGTATTTCTGAATCGAACTGTGGACAAAATCTATTTGACTCCAACTCAAACACTCTCTGGGTAACAGACAAACGAAATGAAAATGAATGGGTCGTCATTGACTTTGGGAGTAAACGCTTATTATCCGGAGTAGAGACTGAGTTTGCTTTTATGAGTCAGACTTCTTATGAAGTGCAAGTTCTCAACAGAGAAGTATGGACAACGATTTATACGAATGCAAAACCCGAAAAGAAAAACAAAGATAGTTTTGTTGGAATCGATGCTTCTACGATTCGAATTCTATTTCCTAAAAACTCGGAAACCTCCTATACACTGGCTAATCTACGTTTACTGCTAGGAGAGACAAACCTCACTGGAATTGACTCTCGTTTAACTGGATTTGCATTTCCAATCGAGAATGGACTTATGCCTACGGATGATTATTCGCTACCGGGTGCTCCGCGTAAATATAGAAATGGAACACACAAAGGTCTAGACATCGGAACTAAGATGAATTTCTTTAATATGAATTCTAGCATTACCAAAGAAACAAAAATTCTTTCTGTCCAAGATGGAGTCGTTATTCGCTCTGACTTGAATTACAAACCAATGACGGAAACAGAATTCAAAGAAATCTCCGCTTACAACCAAACACATCCCGTAACATTCGTTGATCGAGACTTTGGTGGAAGACAAGTTTGGATTGAGCACAAAGGCGGAATCATTACGACTTACAACCATTTGTCCGCGATTCAAAATGGAATTGCAGTTGGAACGAAAGTTCGTAAAGGGGATACTATTGGTTATGCGGGAAATTCAGGACTTTTAGGGGAAGCAAAACAAAATAACGATGCAATTCATCTACACTTTGAAATTTGGATAGATGGGGAATTTTTAGGTAACGATATGACTCTTCCCCAAATTAGAAAGCTATTGCAGTATTTCTTTTCAGAATAGATTCTATTTCTTTGATTCTTCTTTGTCTTCTTTGATCATCGTCTTATTGTCTTTGCGCTCTTTTTGTTCTTCTTTGCCTTCACTCTTAGGCTCTAGTTTCTTTGCTTTTTCTTTTTTCGGTTCTTGCTTTGGCGCTTGTTTCGGTGCTTGTGCAAACAGGGAAAAAGAACCTGTTAAACTAAGGAGAGTGAGTAGTAGTAGAATTCGTTTCATGTAGTATTCCTTTTTGTAAAAAATATTTATTCCGTAACACTGTCGGCTAAACCTAATTTTGCGTTAGACCTCTACTGGAATTAGAATAAGTTTCCGTAGACTAAATCATAAATGCAAGTGTTTTCTTCTCATGAGTTATAAAAATTAATTTAGGCTAGAGTAATTTACTTTTTCGATTCAGGAATTGCATAATACCATATGTATAGTCCAAATAGGGAGTTGATACACGCAAACTTTTTCCATTTTGATAAATTTCGCCTAGAATACTTTCTACTTCCATCGTATTTCCCTTTTCAAAATCTAAGAGCATAGAAGTTTTATACGGCTTCATTTTCTTTGTTCTCTCAAGCATTTCATCGATGAGAGATTTTTTAATCTCAATATTTTCCTTTTTAGCAATGGCTCTAACTTCGAGCATTAGATTTTTTGCTAAATCAAAGAGTGGCTTAAAATCAATGATTTCTTTTGTTGAGGATTTGTTTCCAATTACCGAGAGAGAGTTAAACGGAACATTCCAGAGTAATTTTTCATATCTTGCTTTTCTGAGATTATTTTCATACTTAGTGTCAATCCCTGCATCTGAAAATAGTTTTGTAATGAGTTTACCTTCTGCATCAAATTTATTCTTCAAGGGACCAATCTTGATTTGCCCGTAGTCGATATGATGAATTTCCTCATGCGTAATTCGATTGATACAGGTAAATGCAAGTCCTCCTAAGATTGGATTCTTAGGAAACACTTTGCCTAATTTTTCTTCCATGTTCATTCCATTTTGCAAAACGAGGATAATACTGTTATGCTTGCGAATCTTTTTTATCAGCTTGGAATACTGAATTAAATCCAGTGAGGGCTTACACGTCTTAGCCGATACGATGATTAGATCAGCTTTGTCCATTGAGCTAACATCAGAAAAGACTTGTATAGGAAAATCAAAATCTCCCCATACGCTTTTTATTTGCATGTTTTTTGTTTGAGAAGAAAACATATACTTAGATTGAAACTGAACTGCAAAACCTGCTTTCGCTAATTTCCCGCCATAAAAAGTCCCAACGGCACCAGCACCTATAACTGCTATGTTATTGATTTGTTTCATAATAAATTCAAAGTCCTTGACCTATTATTTTAGAATACCATTAGGAGACAATAAATCTATCATCATTGCAAATTGAGACGCTTTTCTCTGCGAGATTTATCTTTAGAAGTAGAAATATATTATCCGTTACGTCCAATAGAGAAAACAAGCAAACACATTTGATAAATAGATAGAATGTAAACACAATAAGAGGATTTATATGAAAAACTTACTTTATAAACAAACAGTTTTGGCTGTCTCTATAGCCGCACTCAGTTCTTGCTCTAATATATTTAATAAAAATTCTTCTTCGGAAGGAACCGAAACTTTATTCTTAACTGGAAGATACCAAAATTTAAATGTAGTTAGATTAAAAGTATCCGGAAAAGCGCAACTCACTGGCTCAATCAAGAACGCAAGTGTTCAATTGAGAACGATTCCTATGACAGGAAGCGTTGCTGGAAAATGCGATGGAAGTGCAGGCTCTTTACTCGCGAGCGGAAAAACTACAGGCGGATCGGATGACAAGAACGACGGTGGATTTTATTCTCTTAGTATGGAAAAGCCTTCTGATACTGTCCTATGTTTAGTTATAACTCCAACGCAAGAGTCTACTGCTTATTCGCCGTTTCAAAAAAAACCAATTCCGTGGAGACCTAAATCTGGACAAGGAACTACCAACTCTATTCGTGTATCCTCCGTTTTAATTTTATCTGATGCAAATAGTAGTAATAGCAGAGAGTTTAGCACATCTGGAAATGCGAACCCGCTTACAAATATTGCCACTGCAAAATTTGGTTCTCTTATGAGAAAACAAATGCAAGCAAGTCTTCGCTCTCGCACTTCTAATAAGGGTGAATTAAACTATGCAGTTTTATCAAGTGCAGATATGGGCGCGATGGTGAATGGCGCCAATGAAGCAGTGGGAGAAATGTTCTTTAAAGGATCAGGAAGAAAAATTGATCCTTCTAAAGTAAATTTCGGAGATCCTTCTGCTCCTGGATATGATCCAAGTTTGGCGAAACAATTTAATTCTGTCTTGGGAGGAATTGATTCGATTATCAATAAGTTAATCAATGGAAAAGGATTGAATGCTTCTGAATCAGATGACATCTCTACACTCTTTGATAGTTTTTTGGATATAGTTTCGGGTGACATTGCAGGAGATGGAATTTTAAATGGACAGGGAATTGTAGATGAATTTGGAAATACGATTACAATCCCTTCTGACTTTGCTGCTTTTGTGAATGATCCATCTGGTAGCCTATCGGCGGGAATGGCTAATTATGTTACTGTCATTGCTGCAACTGGTGGGAATGATGGAAGTGGAATTGTATGGACTCCAGCCGATGTGGCTAATCCTACTTATACGGGAGGAGGGTTTACTCCTAGTTTGCCTGCTCCATCTGCATTGTCTTATGCTGGCTCGCCTTATGTATATACAGCCGGTCTTTCTATTCCTTCTCTTACTCCTGCAGTGACAGGAACCGTTAGCGAGTATAGCATTTCTCCTGCCCTTCCAACAGGACTTATTCTAAATACGATTACAGGAGTGATTTCAGGAATTCCGACAACACCTGTAACTAATGCGAGTTATACAATTACTGCTACTAATTCTACGGGCTCTACGACAGCAACAATCACGATGACTGTAAATATATCTGCTCCAACTTCTTTGACCTATGGAGGAACAAGCTTTACTTATATTACGGGAGTAGCGGTTACTCCTCTTTTGCCCGTCGTTACTGGTGTTGTTACTTCCTACTCGGTGTCACCTGCTTTACCTGCTGGACTCTCTTTAAACTCTGCAACAGGAATTATTTCTGGCTCTGCAACTGCAACACAAGGATCAATCTTGTATACAATAACAGGAACGAATGCAGTAGGCGCTACAGTAGCAACGATGACTATCACTGTGAATGCACTTACAATCAGTTATACAGGTTCGCCTTATACCTTTCCAATTGGTGGCACTATTACCACAAAAAACGTGACCATTAACGGAACAGCAGTTTCCTTTTCTATTTCTCCTGTTCTTCCTACTGGACTAATATTAGATACTGTTAGTGGAAGTCTCAGTGGCACTCCTACTCTGACATCAGGGGCTACTGGCTATACTATCACAGCCAACGGAACGTCAGGCGTAACAGCTACGGCTAATATCAATATTACTGTAACAAATACAGCTCCAACTGCTAGTTCAGTCAGCATTTCTGGAACAGCCTCTACAGGAAATAGTCTAACTGGTTCCCATGCTTTCAATGATGCAAATGGGCACACACAGGGTGCTTCTATTTTTGCTTGGTATAGATGCGTGACGGCTGGAGATGCTGGTGTTGCAATTGCAGGCGCTACTTCCAATACCTATACAGTGCAAGCTGCAGATGAATCGTATTATATAAAATATGGAGTAACACCTGTAGACCAATACGGATTAGCCGGAGCTGAAGTAAAAAGCACTGCAACTGCTCTTGTCCCTTGTGCTGGAGGATGCTTGCTTTATACAAATACCGCATTATCCACATTTACCGGATCAGGTTGGTCTGTCTGCTACCAAGGAACTTATGATTTGGCACCGACTTTAGCAACTATTCAATCTGCCTGCACTGGTCCAAATATTATGCTTGCTTGTAGGCTCACTGGAAATGCAACACTGATTCTTGCAGCTTCATCTCCTTACGCAGATGTATTTTATGAAACAGGCGCGGGTGCAACTTCGGTTCATAGAGCCAATGGTGTTGATTGGTATTTTACTTCCAGTTATTCTTGGGGTTTTGTTAAAGCAGGAGATTCAATCAATCGAGGTTCTTGCGATACCGCAACGAGTGCCTTTGATAGCTCTAGACTCTGCTGGCACACTAGTGGCGGTAGCTTGAGCAGTGGGTATCGATGTGGGACAAATATAAATTCAACAGCAACTTACGAGAGAGTGATTTTACAGAAGTAGGATTGGCGGGAAGTAGAGCTAGGATATTTGTTTAAATGACTCACCTTACGCGAGGTGAGTCATTAAGCCTAATCTACATGATCCGAACTCTTACTTCGTATTGCTTCTTCTAGTAGCAGCAATTTATCATTATCCTCGTCAATGGTTCGAATGTGATCGGCTATTTCCTGAGCCTTATGAGTGTTACCCATAACCAGATGAATCTCGGCGAGGTTGACCATGTAGAGAATATTGTTCGGGTCTCTAATCTTGAGGCGCTCAGCATAGTCGAGAGCGGATTCGTATTTCTTTAATTTCTTTTGGCAATAAGAGACGAGATAGAGCATATCTAGATCATCGGGTCTCATGCTGATATAAGGAATGGCAAGCTCACAAATTCTAACATAGCTTTTTGTGTTTAGGTAAACTTTCATCATCTCGCGTAGTATATCAGGATGATCGGGGTCTAGTCCATTTGCCTCAATTAATACATCCATTGCTTTTTGGTTATCACCTTGCTTTTGGAATTCACGGGAAGATTGAATGAGTCGCTTGGAAGAAATTGATAGAGTTTGTGTTTGGATAGATTGTCCAATGTATTCTAATCGAAGTAGCGACAAATCATCTGTAATCTCACCTTGCTTTTGAATATTTTCTTTGATAGTTTTTAAGTTACCGTCAGAGGATTCTACAATAGTAAGAAATAGATTTTCATCTTCGTTGATTATCCGCTCTCCCTTGGAGTCTTTGCCAATATATATATCATCTCTACCATCAGAACCGAGTAGCAATACGTCGCCGGGTAGAATTTGAAATGTATCAACTACTATTCCGCCTACCGCATCTGGAGTTCCTAGTTTTCGATAAAATGATTTTGTTTGAATAAAGCTTGCTTTTCCATCTCTATAAAGAACGGCAAATGGGTGTTCTGCGTTAATTAAATAACAAAATCCATTTTCGTTATCTACAAGTCCTAGAATCATGGATACAAGCATTGATCCATCGAATGTTTCAAATGTCTTGTGTAATTCGATGAATGTATTCTTGATCCAACGCTCAGGTGTATAACCCATGACTGACTTTGATACTTTCGTTCTTTCTACTATCGCATGAAATACAGAGCCAAGAATAAGAGCACCACCGGCACCTTGGATAGATTTTCCCATTGCATCTGCATTTAAGAAAACAGAATAATTTCTACTACCTAAAGTAAAAGAATCTGCTGCACAAATATCTCCACCTATTTCATTTTTCTTCTTTCTAAAATCGAATTCTTTTTTTTGTTTTAATAAATAGTCAATCTTTACTGTATCCGCATGACTTCGGTTTACCCCAAGTGGAGCAAGTAAAAGGGAAGTGAGAAAATAATCTCCATCTTGCTGCATTTTAAGTTTTGTTACTTCTTGTAAGGTTTGGTTCAATTCATTCGTTCTTGCTTTTACTTTATCTTCTAAATTTTCAGTGTATTCTTTTATCTCTGCATTCTGATGCTCGATGGTGTCAGCCATTCTATTATAGGTATTTGCCAACTCCCCAAATTCGTCTCTTGACTTAATCTTAATTCTATCTTTTAAAGACTTCTCACCAGATGTTATTCCGCGCAAAACATCGATTATACTCATAAGAGGTTGAATGCTTCTTCCAACAATGAATGAAATCATTATTCCAATGATTAAGAGAGTAACGACTGTGAGAATTGTATTTCTTACTATGATTCCTTCAATTACTGCATAAGCTTCTTTTTCGTTCACTGCTACCACTAGAATAAAATCTGAATCCGATTCAGTCAGGTAAAGGGTATAGGATTGGCTTTTGATATTAATCTTCTCTTCTATTGAAATTTTATTTTTTACAATTCCTTTGAAATCATTGTCTTTTAACCACGACAATTCCCTGTAATCCTTAAGAAGGTAATTTTCCTCTGGATGAAATAGGATTTTTTTGCTTTCTTTATCAATTAGAATTGCAAAAGAACTTTTAGTAATGTCTAGTTTTGAAAGCAAAGCTTTCACTGATTGCAGAGTCCAATCAATGGTTGACATCCCTATAATTTTTTGCGCTCTATCATACATGATTGTGCAGAGGGTAATGAAGATTACCTTTTCATTTCCAAGTGTATCCATATAAGGAACAGTTCTATATTTCGGTAAAGCACGAGCGGTGGAACGATTCCATTTTTCCGGTAGCGCAAATAAATACCAGCTTTGAGTAAAATAATCGTAAGTCTCATTCGAATATTCCCAAGTCACCTCAACATTATTTTGGTTCCAGGATGCATAAGGACCTAGGTATTTTTCTCCAAATAGATTGGGCTCATACCAGATTCCTCCTCCAACTAAATTGGGAAAATTCTTCATTTTTTCTTTTAAGATAGTCTCAAGAGAATCCTTTGGCTTTTCTGAGGATTTAATATTATAAATTATTTCTCCTGCTTGTGCTAGGTCACGACCTATAATTTCTGTCTTACTAGTCGCGTTGTTTATTTCAGACAGGAAGAAAAAAATAGAACTATCTATTTCACGATCCCTAAACTCTTTTGCTTGTCCATAGAAGATAAGAGTGTTTATCCCCATAGCAATAATGAAAATTGTAAGAACTGTGCCAAGAGTCAGTAGAGTAATCTTAGTTTTTAGTTTCATGGGTAAATGACCGTTAGCCTAATGATCGTAATGATTCTTGTAGGTTTAATAGCTTTTCGTTTTCCGGAGCAATTTTGATTACTTCATTTAAGAGTGTATTCGCACGCTTTGTGTCTATATTCATATAAAGTTCAATTAAATGAGTAAGGTATTTAACATTCTTTGGTTCTCTTAGACGAATTTGTTCTCCGAGCTCTACTGCTTCCATCTTCTGGTTATTACGTTTATATGCATAGGATAAAGCAAATATAATTTCTGTATCAATGGGGCGTAGGTTTATATATTCTTTCGCATATTCAATCGTATGCGCGTAGTGTTTTAAATAAATACTGAGTTTAACAAGGTCTCTTAATAAAATTGGATTTTGTGGTTCAATGTTGTAAGCCGCTCGCAGTTCAATTAAGGCATCGGCGTGTTTTCCTTTCTTTTCTAAAATCCTCGCTTTCTTAATAGCTTCCAATACTTGGACAGAGGATGATTCCAAAGAAGGGGCTGGAGGTGCTTTGAACTCTAAGCGCAGTAAGGAAAAGTCATCCGTTAGTTCACCGATTGATTGGATTGCGTTTGCTATCTCTTTTAGATCACCCTTTCCTTCTTCTACTCTACGTAAGAATTCATTCTCATCTTCGTTGATGATTCTTTGTCCGGATATTTCTTCCATTCCAATGATTAGATCGTCTCTACCATCCGATCCTATTAATATAACATCACCGGCTAACATCTGGAATGTGCGCACATAAATGGTATTATGCGTTCCTCCACCCATTCCCAATTTGTGAAACATAAATTCGGTTTCAATAAAGGAGGCTTTCCCATCCCTATATAAAACAGTCCAGGGATGTTCCGCGTTGATAAAATACAGTAGTCCGGTTTTATTATCTACTAGCCCCATTACCATTGATACAAGCATAGAACCATCGAAGGTTTCAAATGTTTTGTGTAATTCAATGAATGCGCCCTTAATCCATTTTTCAGGACTCTGAGATTGCATGACTTTGGTAGATTTTGTTCTCTCAATAATAGCACCGAATACGGATCCAAGAATCAATGCGCCACCTGCTCCTTGGATTGATTTGCCCATTGCATCACAATTTAAGAAAATGGTGTAGTCTCTGTTTTTTAATTGAATGGAATTTCCAATACACAAATCTCCACCGATTGCCTTTACTGAGTTTTTAAATTCAAAAGTTTTCTTCTGTTTTACATAGAAATCGACGGATAGATTCTCTGATTCCACATTTACTTTACCCAAAGGTTCAAGTAGTAGAGAGGTAAGGAAATAATCTCCGTCTTGTTGTTTTTTTAGTTTTGTTACTTCTTGGAGAGTTTGGTTTAATTCGTCTGTTCTTTGAATGACTTTGTCTTCTAATGTTTCACTGTATTCTTTGATTTCCTGGTTTTGGGATTCTATCTTATCCGCCATATTATTGAACGTATCCGCCAGTTCTCCGAACTCATCTGTTGATTTAATGTTGATTCTTTCTTTTAAATCTAAACTACCACTTGCAATTCCTCGAAGAACGGTGATAATTTTATTGAGTGGTTTAATGCTTAAATCAACTACGATGAAAATGAAAAAACCAACTAGGGCAAGAGTTACAACGCTTAATAAAACATTTCGAGCAACAATTCCGCCGATGACTGCGTAGGCTTCTTTCTTGTTTATTACTGCAGCGAGTAGATAATCGGCATTAGTCACTGTATAATAAATATCGTGCTCAACACCGTCAATGAATTCACTTTCTAATTTTGCAATTTTATTTTTTTCCAATTTATCATATTGGATTTTTTCTGTCCACTTGATTGTAGACTTATCTTGCATGATTAATTTTTTATCTGGATAGAATACTATTTTTGAATTTGGTAAGTCAATAAGAGTAGTGTAAGAGCTTTTTGTAATATCGAATTGTCCTAGTAGTTTATTCAAATCTTCAAAAGACCAATCAACAGTAGTTAGACCTAATATTTTTCCGCTGCTATCATACATCAGAGTGCTGAGGGTAACGAATATTATCTCCGTATCTCCTATTTTATCTAAATAGGGAGGAATTCGATAGTAGCTTCGTTCTCTTTTTTTTGTAATATCCCAGTCTTTTGGAATTGCCGCTCTATAATACGTTTTGTTGTGATAATTGTATTCTGGATTTGAATACTCCCAAGTGATCTTAACATCATCCTTTTCCCTGAGAGCATAGGGACCCATAAAATTTTCGTTGAAGCGATAGGGTTCATACCAAAGACCACCGCCTAGAATTGACTTTTCATTTTTAACACGAGCAATTAGATATTGTTCAAAGATTTCCTTTTGCTTTGCAGGATCATTTGATTTTAAGGTGTAAAGTATTTCTCCTGAGCGAGCTAAGTCATAGCCAGTGATTTCTGTAATATTGGTAGCGTGATTGATTTGATTGAGGAAAAAATCAAAAGAACTTGTAATCTCAGCATTGCGAAACTCTCTTGCTTCATGATAAAAAATCATCGTATTAATTATCATTGCTAAAACAAATAATGTCAGAACAGTGCCGAGAGTAACGAGAGTAATCTTTGCTTTGAGTTTCATCAAGTTAATTAACGAATATTACAATTAGGAGTTCAAGCAAAAATTATTTTAGAAGAAATTTTTTTCTACTAAACTTATTTACTTTACATAATGCTTAGAACAATGTAATATAAAAGGAGTCAGGTTGACAATTTAATGAGCCGATTATTACGAATTATTTTTTTCTTACTATTAGTCGGTCACTGTTTTGGTGATAAGAAGCCTAAGCTAAAGTTTAGTTTACCAATTATGCCCTCATCGCCTACAATATTAACAAATACGCCAGTTCCTATTTCCAAAAGTATTCGAGTCGGACTACCTTCAGGAAATACAAACGAATTTGGAAATAAAGCAACCGTTCTTATTACGATGAACAATGAACCCAGTGATAAAGTTTATATTTGCCTGACCATTTCGGATACTACTAATGGTGGGACGATTTTAATTTCTAGTCTTGTAAAGGCAGATACAGGTATCTGTAATTCTGGGACACACTATTTAGAATTCGATTCACTCAACTGGGCGACTAGTCAATCTTTTCAAATAGTAGGTAGTCGAGGCACGGTAAGTGTAAGTGGTGATACCAACTACAAAATTCAATTCAAAGTAAAAAGTCAAGACGTGGGTTATGATAATTATTCTCTCACGGATATAAATCTAACAAATCTAGACATTGATACAATTGGATTCTATTTTGTAAGAACAAATATTAGTGGGCTAACCGGTAGTATCCAGTTACAGAATAATTCTGTCGAGACATTAACTCTTACTGAAAATGGATTTAATAATTTTCCAACATCAATCGCGAATGGATCAAGTTATTCTGTATCCATAAAAACGCAACCCACAGGACAAGTTTGTTCCATTTCAAACCTACCCTATGGAACTTCGAGCACAAATGTGATTATTCAAATTCTCTGTGTTTCTGGATATTTATTCAATGGAACTATTTTATCAAGTGCAAATCCGCCTACCTTAAATCAGTCTTTTACAGGATTAGTTACGTTAGCCGGTAGTTTTCCTACGACTGTTGATTCTGGAAATGTAGATGGGACAGGGACTGTTGCTCGGTTTAATAATCCAATAGCAATTACATCGGATGGAACAAATATTTATGTGGCTGATCTTTCAAATAATGCAATTAGAAAAATTACGATAGGGACTAATACTGTTTCAACTCTCGCGACTATTAATAGTTTACCGCATGGTATCGCGACAGATGGGGTTAATGTGTATGTATCCGCTTATGGATCACATACCATTTTCAAGGTAGAAATCGCGACAGGCACAGTGACAACTCTTGCAGGCAGTGCTCCGTCGGGAGATGTAATCGGTGAGGGAGCTTCCGCAAAATTTAATGACCCTACTTACCTGACAACGGATGGAGTTAATTTATTCGTAGTGGATCGAGGCAATGGCAAAGTAAAGCAAATTGTTTTAAGCACAGGAATTGTATCCACTGTTGTATCTGCATTAAATTTGCCCAATGGAATTGCGACTGACGGAACTAATCTATACATTGCAGAAACAGGTAGTCATCAGATTATAAAGTATGCAATTTCATCTGGAATACAATCCATTGTTGCAGGGACGGGGGTTTCGGGTAATGTCGATAATGCGACAGGGACACTAGCGCAATTCAATAACCCTTATGGCGTAACAATGGATGGTAGTTATTTATACATTTTAGAAGGCGCAGGAAGGAACTTGAAAAAAATGCTATTGGCATCCCCCAATTCTGTTACAACGATTATGGCGCAAAATGACGGTTATTCGGATGGAGTAATCGGTAGTGCGCAATTTTGTGTTGTAGGTTCATGCGACTCCTCAATTACATTTGATGGAAACTTTCTTTATTTTGCTGATAGGTTTAATCATTCTATTCGAAAGTTGTATTATTAATTTTTGTGAGAAATCCTTTTTACATTTTGAATGTTATATCCCGCGTTTTCCGTTGCACTTAGAATTCTTTTTAATGATTCGTCCGACATGACTGGTGATCTTGCCATTACCCATATATATTTTTGGTTAGGGACACCTATGACAGTCCATTGATAATCCTTATCCAGATCGAGAATTAAATAATCAAATTTAAAAGGCCATAGAGGAGAAATTTTCCAGTGTGTATTGGTTTGCTCGTTATAAATCCATCCCACCTGCGGGACTCTTTTTTCTTCGCCTTGTAAAGAGTCTTTATTATACTGAAAATCTATTTCGATTTTCTTTTCTTGTTGATTGTAAGTGTATGATTCGACAGCATTAAACGCTCCTTCTTCAAAAGAGGTAGGTCGGCTTGCGATAACATACCATTTTCCCATGAATTTTTCTAATTCCATTTTCGGGTATGTTTTGTAGTATCCACTTGAACTGCATCCGATTAGAGCAGACATAAGCAATGTAAATATTCTTTTCATTGGATAATCCTTAATAAATTTATTTTTTCATGACAGCAAATAATGTATTATTCATCATGATAGATTTAAAACTAGCAAACCAAATAAATTTAGTTATATAATAAAAAAGCATTTTTCCTATTTTACCGAAACTGCTTTTGCTTCCAGCGAAAGAAAGTATTGGTGTTAGCACATAATACTCAGTAGACGCAAATCCAGTCTGGGCACCTAACATCGAAAGAGTTTCTCGTGAGTAGTCATTGATATGATCTTTGGCTTCGAGGTAATGCACGCCGGGTTTCATTCCTTTTAGAGCGAGTTTTAGATTTGCTTTAATCAATTGGATTGGAACATTTGGAGTTTGCAAGAATAAGATTCCGCCCGGCTTTAAGAGAGAAAATAAATATTCCATAAGTGGTTGCGGCTTTGGTATATGCTCAATTACATCCCAGAGAGTGATAATATCTACAGAGCCAACTCCTATTCCGCTGGATTGAACCATTCCGGGGTATACGGTGGTTAGCCCATTTTTCTCTTTTGCAAATTTTACAGCAGGTAGAGACATTTCAAAACCAATCGAAGTCCAGCCTGGTTTTTTTTCTTGGAGCATTTTTACGAAAAAGCCTAAGCCACAGCCTACATCTAAAATGGTTCCCGAATCTTTTTGCATGAAGCTTGCAATAAACTCAGAATAAATACTACGGTGTGCGTGATCCCACCAATCAAGGTCATACTCCTCATTACCCTCACCCCAATATCCATCATAGTGTTCTTCTTGCTCGTAGGTAGAAAAAACATGTCCACAGGATTTGCACTTAACGATGAGTATCCCGTTTTCATTGAATACGGGTTTATTTTCTTTACTAGAGCATAGGTAACAAGTTTGGTTCATGATTATTCCTTTACGTAAGAGTAGAATGCATCCCATATTCCCCAGAATCTTCCGTTAGCTGAAGAATCTGGAATGAGGGTAATGTCTATTCTCCCCGTAGGACATTCAACTGGATCGATTGCAATCCTATAAGGATTTGTTTCTGGATTTTTGCGATCAAACAATACTTTTGCTTTTGTGCGACCGTTGATTAAAACAGATAAAGATCTTGCGGGATACGTTTGGTTATTCAAAGCTTCGTAGGTAGTGAGATCGAGATAGAGGTAGATTGTTTTTTTTACGGTTGTGTCAAAACTGAGGTAGAAAGAAATTCCCTTAGAAGGAATCATTCTGCAAATTCCATCTTTGAGTCCATACTTATTAGAATCCATTCTTAAACTCATGGATTGGAAATTTGCCCAACGTCTCAGTTCGTCGTATCCTGCGAAATCTTCGGGGTTTAACTTTTCCCCTTTTTCGTTTTGATGATTGAAATTGATAGACTTTTTAAATGGAGCAGTTTCTTCTGCTGTCAACGTAGCTACAACGAAAAATAGTAAGATAAAAAAGAATTTGAAATTCATAGAATGGCTTTCCTGTCATCCTGATAGTTCAACAAGCTTACTAGAACAAAATTTTACTAGCCCGTCAAATCCCCACCATGACAAATTTTTAATTAGCATCTAAACTAATTATTATTGCATTCCAAGTCAAGTCCTAAAGAGATTGTTTATGAATAACATGAAGGATTAGTTTGAAAGTTTTAAATAGCATAGAAGAAATTGGTGACGAAGTAAATCGAGGCTCAGTCATTACCCTTGGGAATTTTGATGGAATTCATCTCGGTCATTTGTCTCTTATTAAGAGAGTGAAAGAAGTATCGAAAGAAAAAAATCTTCCGTCCATACTCGTGACCTATTATCCGAATCCAGCCATTGTGCTCGGAAAAAATAAAACTCTAAGACCTGTTTATAGTGAAGATATTAAAAAAGAAATCATCGAAACATTTTCCGTTGATATGCTTCTTACGATTCCATTCACTCACGAATTTTCTACAATGCACGCCTATGAATTCACAAAGAACATTTTAGTCGATAAGTTGAAGCCGCATCATATCATCATTGGGTTCAATCATTTTTTTGGAAAAGGTAGACAAGGGGACTTTGTATTCTTGCAATCTCATGCGGAAGAATTTGATTTTAGTGTAGAGAAAATAGATCAGGTCTATTCTAAAGAAGAGCCAGTCTCTAGCTCTAAGATCAGAGCCTGCATTCAAAATGGAGAAGTTGCCAAAGCACGAGAACTTTTAACTAGGCCTGTCATCATTCGAGGTAAAGTCGTCGAAGGATTTAAGCGTGGAAGACAAATAGGTTTTCCGACGGCTAATATCCAATTATCCGGAGAAAGTCAAATTCCACCCGAAGGAGTTTATGCGGTTTACATCGTATTAGACGGCAAGCAGCACAAGGCGATGTTGAATATAGGAAAAAATCCTACCTTTGGAAATCAAGAACAAAGCATAGAGGCTCATATCTTTGATTTCAACTCGGATATCTATGGCAAAACAATTGATTGTTGGTTTATCGACCGTATCCGCGAAGAAAAAAAGTTTAGTGGAATCGAAGAGTTAAAGCGCCAACTTTCGTTAGACGCCGTTACAGTGAAAGGGATATTAGGCTAATATCAATGAGCCTCATCCCAGTTTTCGCCGAAATTACCCTGGGCGATAATTGGGACTTTTAGTTTAAGGGCTGATTCCATTTCTTTTTTTGCTAATTCATAAACCTGATCTTTTTCTTTTTTAAGAACTTCAAACACTAATTCATCATGGACTTGCATGATAAGTTTTGATTTTAGTTTTTTCTTTTCGAGTTTATCATGAATAGAAAGCATTGCAATCTTAATCATATCAGCGCTCGTTCCCTGAATGGGGCTATTGATTGCTATCCGCTTTCCCCCTTCTTGCTCTTGTCTGCGGGATGATTTTATTTCTGGAATATAACGTCTGCGACCTGTAATCGTTTCTACATAACCTTTCTCTTCGCAGCTTGCGCAAATATCTTCCATGTATTTCTTAACGCCGGGGAATTGATAAAAGTATTTGTCGATAAACATTCCTGCTTCTTGTCTGGATACTTTTAGATTTTGACTAAGACCGTAAGCGGTTACTCCGTATATGACAGAGAAATTTACAATCTTTGCTTTGTTTCTCATTTCGGGAGTTACTTCTTTTGCAGATACTCCGAATAAGGCTTGTGCTGTTTCATTGTGAATGTCTGCATTTTTTTTGTAAGCAGCTATCATATTCTTATCGTCAGCAAAATGCGCCATGATTCTTAATTCAATTTGAGAGTAGTCAAGGCTAAGTAGGAGATAATCTTTATTTTCCGGTATAAATCCTTTTCTAATCAATTTCCCTTCTTCGTCTTTGATTGGAATATTTTGTAGGTTCGGATCTGTAGAGGAAAGTCTACCTGTAGCGGCTATCGTTTGATTATAACTAGTGTGAATTCTCTTTGTCTTTGGATGAATCAAAGCAGGGAGTGTGTCAATATAAGTAGATTTTAATTTGCTATACTTTCTATGCTCAAGCAAATCATCAATGATTGGATGCATTCCGAGTAAACTTTCTAATACACTGTGGTCTGTCGAATAACCAGTTTGTGTTTTCTTTTCAGCGGGCAATTTTAAGTCTTCGAACAAAACCTTTTGTAGTTCTTTTGTGGATGCAATGTTGAAAGTTTTATCTGCATGAATATGAATTCTCTTTTCTAGTTTCTCTATTTCTTTTTGAAACTTAGTAGATAGAGTTTTGAAATAAGGAGCGTCAATCGCAATCCCTTTCATTTCCATTTCCATAAGCACAGGCATAAGAGGCATTTCCATTTTATAGAATGTGTCTTCTGCTCCACTCGTCTTTAATTCTTTTTTTAGAGTATTATAAAGTCTTAGCGTTATATCAGCATCTTCTGCTGCGTATTCTGTTACTCTATCTGGATCAACATTGAAGAGTTCTTGTTTTTTCTTTCCTGTTCCAACTAATTCTTCATAAGTAATTGTTTTATATTCCAAGTAGTCTTCTGCTAGATCATCCATTCCATGTCTTCTTGAGCCGGGCTGAATACAATAACTCGCAAGCATTGTATCGAAGGTTACATTTTCCACCTCAATTCCATGATTGCGCAAAACAATCATATCATACTTAATGTTCTGACCCACTTTTTCAATCTTTGCATTCTCAAGTAGCGGCTTAATATGAGTAACCACAGTATCGAGTGGAAGGCAATTACCTGCAAACAGGGATTGGCTGTAGGCAATCGGAATATAGAAACCTGTTCCTTCTTCTCGGCTAAGAGCAATTCCTAAAAGCTCGGCGAGCATTGGATCTACTGATGTTGTTTCTGTGTCTACGCAGAATAATTTTGATTTTTGAAAATCCTTTACTAGCTTGATTAACTCAGCCTCAGTTTGAATTCTTGTATACTTTCCCTTCGCATTATTTGTAGTATCCGCTACTGGTTCCTCTTTTGTGGAAGATGCATCTTCTGTTTTTATTGTAGCAGTTAGTTTAATTCCTGCTTGTTTAGCAAGGTCTGAGTATAATCGGTTGTAACCTCTCGTCTTAAAATGCATAATCTTATCTGCATCTAAATACTTTGGTAAAATCAAATCGTCTGGTTTAAAATCTACTTCTAAATCACACCTGAGAGTAGCAAGGTTTTTGGATAGAAATGCATTTTCCTTATTCTTAATTAATTTTTCTTTTAAGGAAGGGTTTTTTATATTTTCTAAATTCTTGTAAATGCCTTCTAAGTTTTTGTATTCTGCGATTAGTTTTGCAGCACCTTTCTCTCCGATTCCACTTACACCTGGAATATTATCTGAGCTATCGCCTACGATTCCCATATAGTCAACGACTTGTTCGGGGGTAATGCCTATATTCTCCATAACCCATTTTTCATCTATCTCGGTAAACTCAGTTGCACCTTTTGTTCCACGATACATTCTAACATTTGGATTTAGAGTTTGGTATAAATCTTTATCGCCTGAGAAAATTAGAATTTCATTTTTCTTATTTCCGAATTTCTTACAGAGAGTGCCAATGATATCGTCTGCTTCGTGTCCTTTCATTTGCATTACAGGGAAACCAAGTTCGCGGGTAATGTCTATTACCTCACTGATTTGCGGTTTTAGATCTTCGGGCATCGGCTTTCTTTGAGCTTTGTAAGCTTCAAAGACTTGCGATCTTTCCAATGGAGTTCCCGGATCGAATGGCATGGCAATATGAGTAGGTTTGAAATCATTTATAATCTTAAACAACATTTTAAAGAAACCAAATACTGCACCACTCGGCTTACCTGTTATCGAATTAGTCAAATTAGCCGTTTGAAATGCAAAATAGGCTCTGAATACAAAAGCATGTCCATCGATAATAATTAGTTTCATTTTTTAACTGCCTTATAGAAGAGAATTGTATACTAAGATTGTTTTTTGAATTGTATTTTCAATTGAGAATGCTTTGACGCTTTCTTTATTTTTTTTACCGTATTCGGTTCTAAGTGTTGGATTGTCTATAAGTCGAGTGTAGTGTTCGGCTAATTTGGTGTAATCTCCGACGGATGCTAGTAAAGAGCCTTTTCCATCCTGGAGCATTTCTCCAATTCCTCCACCGTTAGTCGCTACAATAGGAAGTTTATTTGCCATTGCATCTAATACAGAGGTTCCAAGTCCTTCTTCTTTAGATGTGAGGGTAAAAATATCAAACAGAGCGTAGAAATCTTTTATATCATTTCTGAATCCAGTAAAAATTACTTTGTCTTCAATCCCTAATTCTTTCGTCAGAGTCTTTAGCTTTGATTCTAACTCGCCGGCACCGACGATAAAGAAAATATAATTCTTTTCTGTTTGAATTCGAGGAACGGCTCGCAGTAAAGTCTCATGATCTTTGTGATCTACTAGTGCTGCAACATTGCCAATGATTACAGTATCTTTAGAAAGTTGAAATTCTTGCAGCAACTTCTTCTTATCCCCTGGTTCCGCAAATTTAGTTAAGTCAATTCCACTATAAACTGTGACTACCTTTTCTGGATCTACTCCGTCTTCAATCAATACTTCTTTGATTCGATTTGATACTGTGAGAAAGTAATCAATCTTTTGCGAATGGTATTTTTGTTTACTCAAAGGATTTTTATTGATATGAAAATCTACTCTTCTAGAGACTACAAGTTTTAATTGTGGTAAAAACACTTTTGTCATAAGACCTAGACCGTGAGCGGCGCCTGTGTGTGTATGAATCAGTTTTACGTTATTTTCCTTGACTATCTTCACAATTTTCCGTGCGGCTAAGAGATCATATTCTCCAAGCATACGTATGGGAAAAAATGGAATTTTATTACCAATGCGTGACTCTAATTCTGAGCCGGGTTGACCGATTAGAATTTGAGGAATATTTTTCTCGGCAAGTCCATTAATGAGATAGTATAATTGCTGCTCTCCGCCACGCCAAGTTCTAGAATTGTTTAAATGAAGTATCATAGGTATCAGGTTGTAGTAAATAAAATAATATCAGACGAAAAGCCAGGACCCATCGCAGAGAATAATCCATGTTCTCCGCTGCTAAAATTCTGTTCTTTTAAGAATTCTTCTATTACAAAGAATATTGTAGGAGAAGAAATATTTCCATACTCTTGTAAGACTTTCAATGAGTAATAAAAATTATCTTCTCCTATTTCTAAAGCTTTGGAGAATGCTTCAATCACTTTAGCTCCGCCGGGATGGAATAGATGATGTTTAATATCTTCCTTATTGATTTTGTTTTGATTGATAAATTTCATATAGAACTCACGAAAGTTTTTTGCTATGAGTCCCGGAATGGATTTGTCGAATACTACTTGTAAGCCGTCCATTTCAATTTCCCATCCCATTACATCTAAAGAATCTCTCCACTTTCTAGAAGCATTTGTTTTGATTTGAATAGATTTCTTTTTTTCTTTTCCAGAGACAATCATAGAGCTAGAGCCATCGGAGAATAGAGATAATGCGATAAGATTAGATTTTCTTTTATCAGCAGGGCGAAATGTAAGTGTGCAGGTTTCAACTGTAATAACTAAAATGTTTTTGTCCGGGTATAATGTAGAAAGTTCACCTGCACGTGCAATGCTATTTGCTCCACCCGCACAGCCTAATCCAATAATCGGTATTCGTTTCACATCAGTGGATAATCCAAGTAAGTCGATGAGTCTTGCATCAAGAGTGGGAGTAACAAATCCTGAGCTAGTTACAACGATTATAATATCAATTTCACTTGGAAGTAGGTTTGCTTTTTCAATGGCAAGGCGAGCCGATTTTTCTGCCATCTCCGTTGCATGGATGACAAACAGTTCATTCTTGTCTTTGAAGGATTTTGTTTCCCCATACCAAGAAATATCTTTTAATACAGGTCTTGATTTTATTTTGGAATGCTCGAATACTGGTAAGTATCTTTCTATGTCTAAGCTTGAGTTTTTGAAAATTGCTTTCGCAAATTCTCTAACTTCATCTTGTTTAACAGTGGTGGAGGGAGTTTCTCTTGCGACGGATTGGATGTAACTCATATGAATTACATGGAAAAATAGAATTCAAAAATTGAAAATTAGTTTTTGTGTTTTGTCTCAGCGTTAAATTCTAATTCGACGATAGATCCGTTGATTTTATTGTCCAAGGGATTATCCGTGATAGTCTCGTTGTTATGGTAAAGAATTTTTACGGTATCCATGAGACTGCGAATAATTTTAAGACCTTTGCCCATGTTTTTGTGTGGTTTGTCTATTCCGCCAAAGGGAAGTTTACCTGCACTGCTAGATTGATGCTGTTTTATATCGCCAAGATAGTTATCGAGGTTTCGAGGAGAAGGCTCATAGTCATCACTGACTGACTCGCTGATTTTCAAACCGCGTCCATAATCTAAAATGAGTAGAGTAAATTTGGCATCTACAATCCGCCATCGGCAAATAATGGTTTCCTCACTATGATTGGATACGTTAGCTGTAATGGAATTTGTAAGAGCTTCATCAGCTGCAAGAACAATTTGCGAAATATCATCCTCGCCAAACCCATTCTGAGCTAAACTTACTCTTAGTTGTTTTCTGAACTGACGAACTGATTCCATGTCAGGAGGTAAAAACATGACATAGGAGTTGTCTGCCATCTGAATGAATAAATCTTTTTCTGACATAATTTATTGGTTAACTCTCATGTTCGCCGAATCTTTCATAAAAATATCTTAGTCATGTATATAAGCAATATAATTTTTTTTTCAAGACCTTTTTTCTTTGTAATGCATTTCTATGTGTTTGATACCGGCGTCTAGGAAAATCTCTCCTCTGGCTTCAAAGCCAAGTCTTTCATAAAACTTTTGAGCTGCAATTTGAGCATACAAATAGACTTTTGAATCTAATTCATTCTTACATTTAGTCAATAAATTTTTTACTAACTCGGTTCCTAGTTTTTTCCCCCGATAATCACTTAACACTGAAAATCTTTCCAGTTTAATACCTTTTGGAGTAGAGCGCATTCGTGCAGTTCCCGCGGGAATCTCATCGAGAACTGCCAGGAAATGACGAGAGGTTGCTTCAAACTCATCATATTCCTCTTCAATTGGAACATTTTGTTCTAGAATGAATACTTCGCGTCGAATCGAAAAGGCAATAGCAAGTTCTTCTGGTGTATCGATTTCTTTTATATGTATCATGTTTTTACAAACTTTGCTTCAGAGCCAATTAATTCGGAAATATGAACAACGCCCTGTCTTTTCATGAACTTATCGAGGTATTCCAAAATTGAGTAGGGTAGAAGGGGACCTTTGTAAATATAACCTGTATAGATTTGAAACAGACTAGCACCCGCTTGGATTTTTTCGAGTGCGGCTTCTCCTGAATCAATTCCTCCGACACCAATGATTGGAATTCTACCTTTTAGTTTTTTAAAGGCAAGTCGAATTATATCTGTAGACCGCTTTCTTACCGGTGCTCCTGATATTCCTCCGTCTTCGACAGAATTATAACTAGAAAGTGATTTTTTGTCAATCGTTGTATTTGTGAGGATAACGCCAGCTAGCTTGAAATCAAGGATAATATCTAGTAACTCCTCAATCGCATGGTCATCTAAATCAGGGGCAAGCTTAATAAAGGTAGGAATTAAAAAATCTCCTCCGAGTCCTTTTTTGATTCCCTGTATCAAATTTATAAATGCATCTTTTTCTTGAAAACTTCTCAGCCCCGGTGTATTCGGGGAGCTAATATTGATTACACCGTAGTCACCTAAACTGGATAGCTTTTTAAATGTTCTGATATAATCGTCTACTGCATTCTCAATAGGGACTAATTTCGTTTTGCCGGCGTTGATTCCTCTTGGAATTGTTTTTATTTGTTTTTGAATCGTATCGTATGCTTTGTCTGAGCCGGGGTTATTAAATCCCATTCGATTCACTAGAGCAGAATCTTTTTCATAGCGAAAGATTCTTGGCTTAGGATTACCGGGTTGTTCTTCGCCTGTGATAGTGCCGATCTCTACATGTCCGAATCCAAGTTTAGCCAGGAAGGGATACAACTCTCCTGTCTTATCAAAACCCGCTCCCATTCCGAGAGGATTCTTGAAATTAATCCCAGCTACGTTTATTTGAAGGCGAGAACTTTCGAAGGTTGTTAGTTTTTCTAGAATAGGAAAAACAAAGGGGAGAGAATTCGCGAATTGTAATAAGTTCTTGGATAGCTCATGTGCATTTTCTGGATTTAAACGAAAGAAAAATTGTTTGAGAGTAGTTTCATATATTAATTCTCTGGGGTTAAGCATTGTTTACTCCACCGATCGTAGATAAAGGTTTTTTTATCTACAATTCTATCCAAGAGATTCTTGGAAACTTATTTTTCTTCAAGCATTCTTTGTAATTCCTGTGCTTTTGCGTTTCCTGGTTCTAGATATAAGACATCAGACAAAAGCTTGTTGGCGCGAGCTAAGTTCCCTGCTTTGCGGTTCAAGTCAGAGAGGTTTAATAGATTATTGATATTTCTTGGATCTCTTAGTTTTAAGCATTCCCCATAATCCATTGCAAGAGATAGATTGCCAATGAATTTGTAAGCATAAGAAATTTTGAAAAAGTAATCGGAATCCATTGGGTTAAAGGATAGGTATTCTTCGCAAAGAGGGATAAAATTTTTATAATCCTTTTGTGTATAATAAATATCCAGTAGCTTATGAAAAACTTCTTTATCCTTCTTAATATTTAATGCTTTTTTATAAGATTCGATTGCATGACTTTGATCTTTTTTGTTTAATAGCAAATCACCATTATCCACAAAAGTATAAAAATCAGGATGAGTTTCTACAAGCGGCAAATCGTGATCTATATAGGCTAATTTAATCAGCGTATAATCATCAGTAAACTCTCCCATCTTTAAGATGGAATCTGTGATTCCTTTTAATTCTCCCTTTCCTGCTTCTACATGTTTTAGGAATTGATCCCCATCTTCATTGATATTTCGAATTCCCTCTGTGTCCATTCCCAGCATAATATCATCCCGACCATCAGAACCGATGATTATTGAATCTCCCGGATGCATTTGGAAAGTTTGAATAGTAAGACTTCCATCGAGTCCAAGCATTCCCACTTTATGTAAATACAATTGATGCTCTAAGAATTCTGCTTTTCCATCTCGATATAAAACTGTCCAGGGATGCTCTGCATTTAAGAAGAAAAGTCCCCCTGTGTTTTCTTCGATTAGCCCCATGACGATAGATACAAGCATACTTCCATCGAAGGATGTGAATACGTTTTGTAATTCGATAAAGCAAATCTTGAGCCATTGTTCGGGGAATAATTCCATATTAGGTTTAAATATTTTTGTTCTTTCAATGATGGAACGAAATACAACGCCTAGAACTAATGCACCGCCGGCTCCTTGGATGGATTTGCCCATTGCATCTCCATTGATGAATACGCAATAGTTTTTTCCGCGGAGCTTAATGTTGTTGGCAATACACATATCACCCCCAATATCATACGTTTTATTTTTGAATTCGAAGGTTTTTTTCTGCTTAATAAAAAAATCAATTTTGATATGATTGCTAATAGCTTCATTGACCATGAGAGGTTTTATGAGAAGAGTCGTTAAGAAATAATCTCCATCTTGTTGTAGTTTTAGAGTTTGGACTTGAGTGAGAGTTTTTTGTAATTCGCGAGTTCTCTCTTCTACTTTTAATTCAAGGTTTGCGTTTAATTCTTCTACTTCATTGTGAACTCTTAAAAAACGATTGGCGAGGACAAATGCAATTCCAATTACAAAAGTAAAGAATCCATATTGAAGTAATGCGTGGTTCTGGATACTCTTGCTTATCCCCATTGAGCCTAAGATGTCCCAAATTCCTGTCGAAACTAAAATTATAAATCCGAAAAATAATCTCTTTGAGTCTTGATGCTTTTAACCATTGCCCATATCATCAAATAAATACTATATACAAAGGTAACGAGTGTAAACAATTGCCAAATGAGAAGCAGCTTGTAAGCAATCACAATTTCGACAAAGAACATTGGGAATGCTAATAGTGTAATGAATCCAAATGTAAACTTAGTGGCTAATCCGTTTTTACCTTTCAGAAAGCATTCGAAGAAAGCCATTGAAAATGAAGTGATGTAGAAAAGGAAAATATATTCGAAACGAGTAATAAACATCGGATCTAAGCCAAGTTCGTAGATTGCGTTGCTACGTGTATAAATATAAATAGCAAGGGCTGTGCAAAAAGAAGCAAAGTAGAAATTGTATTTTTCTTTTGTTCTCTTTACAAACAATAGCATATGATAGAATCCAATGAACGCATAAAGAAATAATAACATGAGAGTTACGCGCTCTGAATTCTTGGCTATATGATTAGAAAGAAAATCAATAGAAGGATTCGAATCTCCATAAACGGCAATTTCTTCTCCTTGCACACCTTTCACAACGATGTAAATTTCATTTGTTCCTTTTTTAATTAAAGGAGTTGGAATTTTTGTGATTAAATGTCGATGAGACCCATGGCGAATTACTTTCTCGGAATCAAATAAACCTTCCTCGGCAATTTTCTCTCCATTGAAAAAAATTTCGTATCCATTTGCAAGATAGGGTATCCAGATAGAAACACTTTCGGTTAATTGCGCGTAATCCGCATCAGTTACATTTACTTCTTTGAAAAAGCTTAAGACTAGAACTTTACTATCGCTGAGATTTTTTACTTCAGTAGATTTTACCGGTATATCTTTAAAATTCTGCCAGGAGGAAGGGTCTTTCTGATATTGCAAATCCTTACCTTCCTTTACAAACCAATTTTCTCGAATGGAAATTGGAAATGCGCTCAGTTGAATTTGAATAATTAAGAATACGAAGAGTAAGTATTTTGAAAAAAGCATCGTGATAGCATGGGCATTATTTTTATTAATTCAAGCAATTTTTTTTGAAAAAGAAATTTATTTACTCCATAATGCAATGATAGCTATTGCTTGAATATTTCAACTAATACTTCACCACTGAATTCCTTTAGGTCTACCTCACCCAAATAAACGAAACTATTTTGAATAGATTTAACTGATATAAGATCAGTCTCTCCTAGTTTTTTGCCGGAGTCTTTGGCGCGAAGAACGCCTTTTAATTTGAGTCCGTCTTTATCGGAATTGTATATGATAGGATATTTAGAGGATTTCCAAAATTTCGGACTTTGGTCTCTGTTTTCTTTGGCAAGATTTACTGGTAAATTGTGATTAGTCTCAAGCTTACCATTTTTTTCTTTAACGATAAGATTGACACTTCCTTTTCCATGCAAAGTGATTGGAATGATTTTGTCTAAGGAAGAGTTCTTATCTAAAAGAAAGGTGAACGGATTATCGTAATTTAACGAAAGAAATGCGTTATTGCCGGCATCTAATTGATAAGATACTTCTTTGGGGGAATTGGTATTATTCGTAGCTTTCAAATGAAGTCTTCCACTGCCTGTTTCCGGCTCTATTAAGTCAAAAGAAATTCTATCCTTTTTTCTTTTAATCTCGTATTCAGTGGATACTTCTCTGCGCTCTCCTTGCTTGACTGGTTGTGGATTCCACCAGAGGAGAACTGCCGAGTCAGAAGAAGTAATAACATGCTTATTGGTAAAGTATTTCCAGTCAGTGGCAAAAGCTCTTTCCCAATTTACAAATGCAATTTGATCGGGTGGAGTATTGCCCTGTCCGATTAAGTGATTTCGAATGCCAATGCTAGAATCAGTGTCTGATTCGTATGTTTCCCAGTAACCGCTATTGAAGGGAGTGAACTTGAATTCATTGGAATAAATCTCCTTTTCGTTCGTGTTGTCGGTGCAAACCTTTAGCGGTATTCCATCATTAGCCTCAGTGCCAACATCAATTAGACTTCTAAAGCCAATATCAACAATTCGATTGGTTCTATTGATAGCACCGTAGGTAACAAAAAAAGAGCCATCCCGATTCTTTTTATTTTTTAATACCATAAAAATTTCAACGTCGGCTAATGGTATTTGTCCGGAGATGATAATGGAGCTATCTTCTATATTCCACTCTGATTTAATATTTGTCAATTCATGAAATTTGAATACTTTATCTTCAAATTTGACAGTGAGATAAGAAGTGCCTGAGCCAATATTCTTGGATTGTTTCAAGTCTTTAAAATAGGTCTCTGCTTTATTCGTTTCCCTTTCTGGATGAAGTGTAAAGCTACCCGACAGAGTTGCATAGACAGGAATCTTATTTGTGTAAATTGCAAAGGTAGGAAACCCAATTGGATTCTTTTGTTCTACCGCAAAATTAGAATTAGCCAGCAGAATGAAAAGGGAAACTAATATCAGTAGAATATTATTCTTCAGGAATAGGTGTGGGTTCATTTTTTACCTTACACTTAAAATATTTGATGGGAGATTCATTTCCTAGATTGTCAATGGCTCTATATTCAAGAGAGACTTTTTTTTTGTATCTAGGAACAAGCGGATAATCTCTGTAAGTTCTCCATTCTTTTTGACCTCGCTTTCTAAATTCAATCTTAGATACACCAGAGCCTAGATCAAATGCATTCAGGCGAATAGATATTTCTCTATCACAGAGAAGTCCTTTTTCGGATTGAAGTTCTGGAATAGAATTTAGTTCTACATCCACACTAGGAGGTTCTGAGTCAACTGTATAACGGAGATATACCTCTTGGGATAAATTGGATACCTTATCCGTTGCTAATATCTTGATTTCTTTGGGACCGGGGCTATCTACTGGCTTATCCATCTTAGCCATTGGAAGATAGCCTTTTTTATTTAAGCTCAAGAATATTTCGTCAACACCTGAGTCTTTGTCTTTTACCTGTAAGAAAAGTTTGACACCGGGTTTATAATAATAAAAAGAATTTCTCTCAAAGTAAATGCCTTCTAATTGTGCGATTACATCCGGTGCGGTTAAGTCTAAGTAGACATTCTCTTTCTTTTGGTCTTTAAGAACTCCATTTTCATCAAATAGTTTGTAAGTAATTGTATGATTACCTTCTCGCAAAAGAAAAGAGTTCTCGGAAAGAATTTGCTCTGGTTCATCGTCTATTTGATAAACTGTTTTACCTTTGAATTCATTGGAGATAATAAGATTGTAAAGTCCATTTACAAATATTTCACCGTTAGGCGCTACATGTCTAACGGAAATAAATCCGGAGGATTTAATTTTGCGAGATGTTTCTTTTATAATTTTGCGCTTTTCATTTTTAGATTCTTGCAATGCTTTTTTTTCTTGCGCTTTTACTTCTAACCAGGAAGACTTTGTTAAGATATAAGCCTCTCTTCTTTCTAAGAGTTCGTCCGAGAAAATGATATCTGGAATTAGAATGAATAAGCAAAGGAAGATTTTTTTAAATCGAAATAGCATTTGGTTTTTATTTTCCTCTTGTTAGAATTTCGAAAGAAAGATTGTAGGCAATCAAAAAAAATGTTTTTTACTGTCACCTCGAACAGCCCCTACGACTGTCATTTCGAACGAATGTGAGAAATCTATCTGGCAATAAAACGATAGTTTTAAGCTTTATAGACCTCTCACGATAAAGCTGTTCGAGGTGACAGGGTAGTCACTTAAAATCTAACTTCTCAATTCCATCCCAGTTGGGATCAATTCCATTCTTCAAATAAAAATTACATCGCTCGATGTAAAGCTCGGCGGCTTTGTCCTTCGAATCTTTTTTTAGAACAGATTTCATTTTTTTAATAGAGTCTTTAAATTTCTTGTGATTATACAAATCAATTCCCGCTTCAAAATCAGGCTTGGTTTGTAATTTCAATTCGCGGATACGAGGAGAAACCCCGTTTAGAATTTCTAAAATGCGAACTGCTTTGTTCTTGCCTTTTACTTTGACGGTATCTAGAAAACGATATTCGTATTTGCTCTTATCCGCTACTCCGGCTAATACATCCTCGCTAATAAGAAGTGCAGTAGAGTAAGCCTTGGTTAACCCTTCCAATCGGGACGCAGTATTTACAACATCGGAAATGACAGTTCCTTCCATGCGCTCTTTCTCGCCAATGATTCCAAGCATCTGACTTCCGGTATGAATTCCAATTCCAATCGAAATAGAAGCAAAGCCTTTAGTCTTACGCTTAACGTTTAGTTTATACAATTCTTCTAGCATTTCAATCGAAGCATCAATCGCGTCCGATGGCTTCTGCGGAAACAAAGCCATGATTGCGTCTCCAATGTATTTATCTATAAACCCATTGTGCTTACGAATGATCGGTCCCATCGTCTCCAAATACGAATTGATAAATCCAAAGTTCTCACTCGGACTCAAAGTTTCCGAAATAGAGGTAAATGCCCGTATGTCGGAAAACAAAATCGTCATATCCTTCTGCACAGAATCACCAAGTCCTACTTTTGTAATAATGTCTTTTCCGAGGAAGGTTAAGAGTTGTTCTGGGACGAAGCGGGCATAAGAGTGAATTAACTCTTTCTGTGTTGCAATGGATTCTTCTTGTTCGGCTATTAGCGCTTTTTGAGATTCTTCTTTTTCTTTTTTGAGAATATTGATGCGGTCGGCTAGGGCGAGGGAGAATAAAATTATTTCAAGTGCCCCACCAAATTCGAAACCATGAACAGTCCAAAAATTATTTGGAAGAAATCCGAAAGTTTTGGCACTAAAAATAAACACTCCAAGCAAAGCAAATGTCCATCCTAATAAATAAAATCTAGCTGACCTTAACCCTTTGAATAAAGATATTACTCCTGTATATAGCATTTAAAAAATTGAATGAAATAATGTCAAACATTTCAATTTTGACCATAATTCGGAATGGAAAAAGAAATGACCCAATGATGGTCAGCAAATACGTTATCAGCATTAATTTCAGGAATTTATCTATTGTTGGTAAATTAATTTTTGTCATTAAGAAAGTTTGACTAAAAAGAATAGCTCCAATTAAAGCAAAACCTATTCCGAATAACATGGATGAATTTACGAATTTTGGTGAGTTTGGAAATAAATATTCTAGAACAAATCCATTAATTGACATCATAGAATAAAAGCCACCGACTAAATAAATAACATAATAAATGTAAGCTGTATCTCTGATAGAAATATATAGAAATAAATTATATAAAATCATAACGATGAAAATTCCAAAATACAAACCATAATACATTTGAATATTATGATCATTCTGGTAAAAAGGTCGTTGTTCCCAAATACTTAATGGAAATAATATTGTCCCTTGTGATGAAAATTTCATATAAAAATTTATTTGCTCAGAAGGATATTTTTATTTCAAAGATTGGATTTCTATTTGAAATTGTTCGCTTTTTGAAAATGGAATCATATCTCCTAAAATAGTTTCTTTTATCTCTCCACCTTCTTCAAAAAATAAATAAGCATAATCCATTAGCACATAATCCAATTCCAAAAAATACTTTACCGGCTTATCCTTCTTATTCTCAACTTTGAATCTTACCCAATACGCAGATGAGGAAAATCCAAAGTTTGGTTTGTCTGATTCGCTTTTTTTCCAACAGGGATTGGTTGTGTCGTTCATTGAATCCGTTTTCGTCATTGTAGAGACGCGATTAATCGCGTCTTTACGTGTGTCTATACCGTTTGCGTTTTTTTGGGTCATATCATAACAATCGTTATGCGCTGTGTCCATCCCATGTATATCCTCAATCGTAAGCAAATTGGTCTTATCCTCTAATATTTCCAAATTCTTTCCAATTACACAATTTGGATTACAGGAATTGATGTCGATTGTGTCGAGTGCGGCTAATGGCAATGATGCGAGGAGAAGGACAATTATATATAACGATATCGTAGGGAACGGTCGCGACCATTCCCTACGACGACCACGGTGATTGCCAAATATTCTATTTATTCCAAACATGCCCCGAAATTCTTCAAAAAATCAATCCGATGTCAAGAGGAAAATTTCATTTAAAAGGATTCTGTATTGTGAGTTGACTACTTATAATTTGCCCATCTTGCATATCTTCTGAATATAAGTAATTGCAGTCATTTTCTAAAGCTACTGCAATAATCAAACTATCCCAATAAGAATAATTATATTCTAAAGAAATTTTACAGGCTAACTCTATTGAGGATTTAGTGATTAATTTTACATCGCAACTTTGTAAAATATTTTGACCATGCTGAAAGGAAATGTCTTTAGGCAATTTAAGTTTTTTTAAGCATACATTGATGTTTTCATTTACAACTTGAATGCTTGTAATATAGCTTTTCTTAAGATAACTTAAAGCTAAGGATTTTTTAAAAGAGTCATCGCACAGTGAATAGAGGAATACATTTGAATCAATGAAAATTTTATTCTCGCTCATTGATCTCTTCCCGATTAAATTTGAATCCTTTCATATTAATTTTAATCGAGTTATAAAAAATTTCTATTTCCTTTTTTAAATCTTGAGTAGAAGAATTTTCTTTCTCGTAAATATCGAAAGCTAAAATTTCAATTGTCTTTCCAATAAAGCTATCGGGTAAATTAAGAGTAACCACATTACTCCAAGGCGTTAATATTTGTCGAACCATAGTCTTATTCTTCCTTTACGTCTACTTTAAAAGCTTAGCATTTTCCTTTCAAGTCCTTTTTCTTGCCGCAACACTTGCCTTTTTATTCGAACCAAAGAAACGAACCAATTTATGATAAGGACGAATTTTAGAGAGTCTTACATCATGAATCATTTTTTCCTTTGTGATATCATAATGATTTTGTATCGTAAGAAAAAAGACATCGTTTAATCCGAAAAATTTCCCCAGTAACAAAGATATATGAGCGGTAACATCGCGTTTGCCTTTCAAAATCTGACTCAGATTCGATTCAGGAATTCCCGTTTCTAAACATAAAGTTCTCGCAGAAATATTTAATTCTTCTAAGAATTCTTTTTTTAGAATTTCTCCTGGATGAATGTTTAATTCTGGATTTAATTTCTTTTTCATAATAGCAACCTAGTGATAATCAACGACTTCAACATTATATGCGTTTCCGTTTTCCCAAGTAAAGCAAATTCTAAATTGGTCGTTTACAGAAATACTTTGCTGTCCCTTTCTATCTCCAAGCAATACATGCAAGCGATTAGAAGGCGGTATTCTTAATTCTTCTACTTTTTTTGCGGCATTAAGAAGCTCTAATTTCATCTTTGCTTTCTTTTGTATTTCAATTGGAAATCTTTTTGTAAATTCTGAGTTCCAGATTTTTTCACTGTCTTTATCGTTGAATGATAAAATCACAAAACAATCTTATCAATTGGATAAGATTTGTAAAGATAAAAAATTTAACCAGAAAAGTAAATTTTTATGCTAAAAATTGATTGCATATTCTACAATATGCATTTCTCAGTATTAAGGTATACTCTAATTTTGGGAAGGACTCTATGATCGCATCTCTACAAATTGATTTATTATTTCCCTCTAAATGTATTCCACATCTTGACTAACGTTAGTCCCACAAGCATTATACCACCGACTACCATGAACCAAACAGGAGGAGTTAATTTGAAAGGAGATATTCCAATCGGATCTAGTCTATGATATAATTCTGTAACCTGTAAAATAGTTGTAAATAATCCGCCTCCAATAAATAATATAGCTCCTAGTATATATTTAAACTTTCCCTCACTAGAATCTGTTTTTTTCTGTGCACTCATTTTTTTACCCTCTTTTCTCTATTGTATTTTTTTCGATTTAGGAAAATGTCAAGACCTTTCATTAAAAAATCTGCATAGGTTAAAGGATTATACTTAGCGTCAAAAGTAATACTAAGTTTCAATTTTCAAAAAATGCGTTAGGCAGGTAGGATTGCTTATTTCTTGTAAGGCTTAATTACTGTTAGCCCCGAAATCTTCTTTCTTGAAGTATTCATCGAGTGCATAGACTACAATTTCTGAAAATCCTTTTTGGTTATTCTCGGCAGCTTCCAAAATTAATTCTTTTCGCAGAAGATCAGGTATCTCGATTGTAGTTCTCATGATTCTATATCCTGCATCTAAATGCATATGCATGTCAATTTTTTTTTCCTCCAATAAACTAACCATACACCTCCTTGCAGTTCATCTTGCGGTTCAAGTTGCAGTTCAAATATAGTCTGAAATTTTTGAGACTATAGATAGACCGCTATATGAACCGCAATAGGGACTGCAATTTGGTGTATAGCAATCCATTTTTTCCTAAAAAAACAAGATTGACCTTACATGTTATTCGATAAGTCTATCTTTTAACCGAGGTAATTTATGTCTAAAAAGCTTTTTTCCCTTTCCCTTCTGTTTTGTTTTCTTACTTCTTCTGTCTTATTTGCAGATGAAAGCACCATTCTTCCTACTGCTAAGAAATTAGTTGGCTTTATACGCTTCAAAAAGAACGATCAAGCAATAGCACTCATTGACACGAAGACTTTTTCTAAAAATCTTCTTTTAAATCACTGGGATAAAATTGATCCCAAAGACCAATTGGAATTCGAAGAAGCCATGAAAGAATATATCAAGCATAAATCCTTTCCTATCGCGCTTCAATACTTCGACAAGATTGATATCAATTACGAAAAAGCAAAAGTAAAAAGCAAAGAAGCAGAATTACCCGCTTCCATTCTTTACAAAGGTTCAGAAAAAATTACCTTCTCCTGGATATTTACAGAAACAAATGGAAAGTTTTTGGTTAGTGATTTCCTACTCGCAGAAGGAAAGCTTGCTTCTGAAGTAAACCGTGTAAAACAAATAGAGCCAACCTATGAAAAAAAGGGAATGAAGGAATTGATCGCTTTGATAAAAAAAGCTTCTAAATAAAAATGAAAAATATAATCTCAATTCTCTCTCATATTTTTTTATTGCGTCCGTTTTTTACGTTGTTTGCTTTAGCAATTATCATTGGGCTTTCAGTTCATCAGTCCTTTAAACTTAGTATCAATAGCAATCAGATTGATCTACTTCCTTCAAATGGTATTGAAGTTGTTAAAACCAAAGAGGTCATCGAGATGATTGGTGGAAACGGTTTTTATATCGTTGCCATGAAAATCAAAGATGAAAAAGGTAGAGACAAAAAGATATTATCCGCCGTAGACGCCAAGAAAAAAGGCAATATGGAACTCTTTGCCTCTGAAATGGCAGAAGCAGATAAGATCAAGCAAGACAATCTTGAATACTACACTAAGAATGAGCGCAAAATCAAGCGTTATGCGGACAAGCTCACTGCGGAGTTATTAAAAGATAAAGACATTCGTTATATTTCTTATAAATACGATACTACTTTTTTAAAAGACCGGCTTCCTATGTATATCAAATCACACGATATGCGCGAAGCCCGCAGTCGTATCAAACGTAAGATTGATGAAGAGATAGAAAAATTAAATCCGTTTTACATTAACTTAACTGGTGAAGAATACAATCCGACCTTTGATGATATTCTTGCTAAATACCAACGACTTGCTAAGCGAGATGTATTTGATGCTTATAACATCGCACCGGATAAGGGGATGTTGCTTCTGCTTGTGAAACCGGAAGGCTCTTTCTTAGATTTGAACTTTACGCGTAACTTGGAAGTGAAAATTAAAAAAGTAGTCGCTGATATGAAGCTTGAAGAAAAGGGAATTCATGTTGCCTATAGTGGATCTTACAAGCTCAACTTGGATGATTATGATAGTTTAGTAGATGCATTAAAACCAATTTCAATTGCTTCTCTTGTTGGTATTACTATTTTACTTTTTGTTTTCTTTCGAAATCCACTATTTATATTTGTCCTGGTTATATCGCTGTTAACCGGTATTACAATTACATTTGGAGTTACGGGTCTTGTCATCGGGCGGCTAAACACTGTCACTACCATCATGGCGGCAGTGCTCATGGGACTAGGGATTGATTATGGTATTCAATTCTTGTATCGTTTCAGGGAAGAGTTTACACTTCGTGATGACTTCATGACATCTGTTACAGAAACGATTTACCACACAGGAATTGCTTCTCTAATTTCAGCACTCACGACGACTTCTGCTTTTATCGTTTTGATGTTCTCTGACTTCAAAGGATTTAGCGAGTTTGGCTTAATTGCTTGTTATGGAATTATCATCATTGCAATCTCTATGTATTTTGTTACAGCCCTACAGATTGCGATTATCTTTCGACTTGCACCTTCTCTCAAAAGATATTTTTACATGAATCAAAGAGAGAGTGAAGAATCAAACTTCGCTCATAGATTTTTTGTAAAACCTAAACGCGTTCTCATTGTAAGTGCAGTAATTATTTTGGGTATATCAGCATTTGCCCCTACTGTTAAATTCAATTACAGTGGGCGTGACTTACTTTTAGAAAATCAGGAATCGCTTTTGATTTACGATGAGATTGGAGATAGGTTTGACGTTAGCTCTGATCCGCAAGCGATTGTAACAGATACATTGGAAAAGAGTGAGGCTGTATTTGATTTCTTCACTCCTGTCCCAGAAGAGATGGCGAACTCAGTAGACCAAGTTGTTTCTATTTGGAATATCATCCCTCCCGAAAATCAACAAAGAGAAAATCTACATATATTAAGACAAATCAAAAATGACCTCAAGTATATGAAGCCGAGTATGCTAAAAGAAGAGCATAAGAAGCATTTGCCTACAGTTGATAAATACTTAGGTGTAAAAGATTTTTCTTATGCAGATGTTCCTGATCTATTCACAAAGCAATTTACCGAAGTGCCAACGAGTAAAATCAAAGGACATATGCTTTTTATTTATCCAAAGGTTGCTCTCTGGCATGGTAAGGATTTGGAAAGCTTTTATAACAATGTGGCTAAGTTTGATTATCCTTTAATTAGTAAACGCACATTAAACGCTATTCTCTATTCAACTGATATTGATTTAGATAAAAATAGCGAAGACCATGTAATTGGTAAATACACTTCCGAAGAAGAGGCAACAATTCTAAAAATTGTAAACTCCGCTTCCAAAGAAGAGTTGATGAAGATGAATATATTGCCATTAACCGCTCAGTTGCTCGTAGAAAAACGTCCGTTCGAATCTATTGTGCAGATGAGAAGCTTTAAAGAAACTGCCTATACAGCGGGTAGTGTGATATTATTCGCTAAGCTTGCGATGATTGTGAGAGGGGAAGCCTATCCTGCTGTCGGGTTTACTCTTTTAATCGTGCTTGTGATTTTAGTTACATTCTATCGTGGGCTAATTCCTGCTATCCTCTCTTTATTCCCTCTCGTTGTTGGTCTTGCGGTAATGCTTGGCATCATGGGAATATTTGGATCGAAGATTAACTTCTTTAACGTTCTAGTATTCCCGATTGTAATTGGATACGGAATTCAAAATGGAATCTATATCTACTATCGCTTTATGGAAGAGCGCAACGTAGGAAAAACTATCTCAAGAGTCGGACCTGCAATTATTGCATCCACTCTAACTACATTAGTAGGTTGGGGTGTATTGTTGATTGCCGAGCATAGAGGATTACACTCAGTTGGCGTTACTGCTAGTATAGGAATTGGATCTTCTCTTTTAGTTGCACTTACTCTATTACCTTCTATGCTGGCACTAGTTTATGCTCCTAAGAAAGAGGAAGAGACTCAAGAGGTTAGTGTTGGATTAAACATCGATACATCCACTGAGGAAAAAGCTGTAGAGGAAGAGCCGGAAGAAGATACAATTGATCTTGATGCGGCTACTACTGATTCTCCGATTGAAGCAATAGACAGTAAGGTTCAAGACGTAGATACAAACTACAAAGAAGATGTAAAAGATAAATTGGAAATCGTGAAGGATGCTCCGATTGATTTGGATACTGTATCTGACGATGATACTCCAGTGGAATTACCTACGAATGTAGATTTGCATGTCAAAGAAGAAATGAAAGAAAAGCTGGAAACTATGAAAGATGCGCCAATAGATTTGGACAAAGAATTAGATGATGATGCTTCCGATGTAGCAACTCCAGTGAAAATAGATTTAAATCTAAAAGAAGACTTAAAAGCTAAGCTAGAAGAAACTGCAGCTAAGAAAAAGTCACCAAAGAAAAAGCCTACCACTAAGAAGAAGGCTAATTCTGATTTGACGCAAAAAGCAACTACAGAAGAAAAGCCAGTAGCAAAAAAGAAACCCGCTTCTAAAAAGAAAAAATGAACAGGCTTGTTCATAGAACGCACAAGGCAGGCTCTCTCGATGATTTAAAATTAATCACGGAAGACCTGCCTGATCCAAAAGACGACGAAGTAACTATAGAAGTAAAAGCAGTTGGATTAAACTTTGCCGATGTATTTGCTCTCGTTGGTTTATACAGCGCAACTCCAAAAGGAAGCTTTGTTCCCGGATTGGAATTTTCGGGCAATGTAGTAAAGCTTGGGAAAAATGTTACTCGTTTTAATATTGGCGACAAGATAATGGGTGTAACCCGCTTTGGAGGATATGCAACTCATTTAAATATCGGCTCTGCTTATATTTACAATCTTCCTTCTACCTGGTCTTATGCAGAAGGAGCGGGATTTATTGCTCAATCGCTTACTGCCTATTATGCGCTTTTCCCTCTAGGAAATTTACAAGAGGGGAATACAGTTCTTATTCACAGTGCCGCTGGAGGAGTAGGAATTTATGCAAATAGAATCGCAAAGAAATACAAAGCCTACACGATTGGCAGTATTGGGAATGCTAATAAAATTGAGACTTTGCAGAAAGAAGGCTATGATGATTATATTGTCCGCGATAAAAATTTTTACAAAAACTTGCAGGACAAACTAAAAGGTAGAATTTTAAATCTAGTATTAGAATGCATTGGCGGAAAAATATTCGAAGATAGTTTCAAGTCTCTTGCGCCTGCAGGAAGAATTGTAGTTTATGGCTCTGCAAACTTTGCTCCTGAATCAGATTCTCCAAATATCTTTAAGCTTGGTTATCAATATTTAACTCGCCCTAAGATTGATCCACTCTCTATGATTTCGAGTAATAAATCATTGCTTGCTTTTAATCTAATCTGGTTATGGGACAAAATAGAAGAATTAAGTCTCATGCTAGAAAAGATTCTAGAAATGCAACTAAGTCCACCGCTCATTGGAAAAACATTTCCCTTTGCTAATGCGCTTGACGCACTCCATTATTTCAAATCAGGCAAATCAGTCGGCAAAGTAATTTTGCTTACTTGACATTTTTTAGAACTTCCAATTCAATGAAATTAATTAGGGAACATACTTGTCATTCCCGAAATTTTCTGTCGGGAATCTCAATAACGTAGAGTCACTCGAAAGAAAATTTTGAGGGTGCTACAATAGGTCTTAGATTAATTACGAAACCAATGAATACTAAAAAAGAAAAAATATCCTTTAGCGTTTTTGCAAGCACGCCGGAGACAATTGACGAAATAGTATCCGCATCGAATCAAGCAGAGGATAACATCCGTTCGTTTCATCCAAAGGTTTTTTACGAATTTAACAATGCGTTAGACTATTTAACCTATGGACAAATCACATCACGCCTCTTTGTAATTGAATATACGAATGACTTTGAATTACTATGTAAGATAGTGGCGCAAATTCACAATGATCCCTGGCTACATGGAACTGTTATCGTAGTGATTGCTGATAAACTCACAGAGGCAGAAATTTTAAAACTCTTAAACATTGGTGTAATTGATTTTATGACAACCAACGAAATTAGAGTGAAGGTTCCGACTATTCTGAAAATTGTAACTTCTAACTTAGAATTGTTTGAATCAGAGCAATTCCTTTTGGAAAATATTACACGCAAAAAAGGTAAGATTAAAATCAAAAACAATTTGCGTGTAGTTCCGAAAGTAGCGAACCTAATTATGAGTATCTGCTATGCTGCCGGTTTTAGAAATTATGAAGCTTTCTCTCGAATTTCTCTTTCTCTTCACGAGATGATTACGAATGCAATCGAGCACGGCAACTGTGGTGTAGGCTTTGAAATGAAATCAAAGATTCTAGTCGATAGCATGGATATGTATGCCGCAATCGATGAGCGAGCTGCTCTTCCTGAAAACAAAGACAAGCGTGTTACTATTTGCTATGAGATTAACAACGATCAGGCGACATTTACAGTTCGTGATGAAGGACTTGGTTTTGAAATAAACTCTATTCCTAGTCCAAGAAGTGAAGAAAATATTTTTGCCGTTCACGGTCGTGGTATCTTAATGACTAAAAACTTTGCCGATGAAATGCAATACAATGACAAAGGAAATATGGTTCGTCTTATTTTCTATAACAACAACGAAATCAAACGTAGAGCAAGTCATTTGATGCAATTCACTACGGGTGAAATTGTTTTTTTAAATCCAGACGATGTTTTATTTGAAGCTGGCTCTGAGAGTGATTACTTCTATTATATACTTACGGGCAAAATGGGAGTATACATAAAAGACAATCACCGTATAGCCGTTCTTACCCCCGAAGATATGTTCGTTGGAGAAATGTCTTTTCTCCATCACAACAAACGCACAGGCACAGTAAAAGCTCTTACTAAAGCGCAACTTCTTCCCATATCAAGAAGTGGTTTTATTGATATGGTAAAGAAGTATCCATACTACGGAGTCTTTCTTGCAAGACTACTGACTAAGCGGTTAATTCTGCGTAATCGTAGTATTTAAAACTATTAGCCTAAATAAAACTGAACAGTCTTTTCGATTCCTGTTTCGAAAGTCTCTTTAGGAAACCAACCTAGCTCTTTTTGAATACGGGTAGCATCAATCGCATAACGTCTATCATGACCCGGACGGTCTGTTACATAGTTGATTAACTTTTCGTATTCGGTTACGGGTTTTGGAGTGAGTTTGCCTAAAACTTCGCAGATTTTCTTTACGATGTTGATATTCGCCCACTCGTTATTACCCCCTACATTGTAAGAACGACCGTTTTCGCCCTTTTGTAATATAGTCCAAATCGCATCGCAATGGTCTTCTACATACAACCAATCTCGCACATTCTTTCCGTCACCATAAACAGGAAGGTTACGCCCGTTAATCGCATTTGTAATCATTAAGGGAATGAGTTTTTCTCTGTTTTGAAAAGGACCGTAATTGTTAGAACAATTCGACATTGTAATTGGCATTCCAAAGGTTCTATGAAATGCATTTACAAAATGATCGGATGCTGCTTTAGAAGCAGAATAGGGAGACGATGGATCATAGGGAGTAGTCTCTGTAAAAAATCCAGTTTCGCCTAATGAGCCGTATACCTCATCTGTTGATATATGATGAAAGTGAACGCCTTCTTTGTATTTACCGTCTTTTTGCCAATAAGTGCGAGCAGCGGTTAATAGTTCGAATGTTCCCATGACGTTAGTTTCTGCAAAAATTCTAGGTCCTGATATTGAATTATCAACATGGCTTTCTGCTGCAAAGTGAACTACTGTATCAATTTCATTTTTGGTAAAAACAAAATTCAAATAATCTTTATCGCGAATATCGCCTCGCATGAATTCATAATTTAGTTTATCTTCAATACCAACTAAATTGTTTAAATCACCTGCATAAGTCAGCGAGTCTAGATTTAATACATGTCCTTTAAATCCAATCTTTGCTAAGTAGTGAATGAAGTTTGCCCCGATAAATCCTGCACCACCGGTTACTAAAATATTTTTTAATGCTCTTGCCATAAATGATTCCTATTTTTGTTTTTCTTTGCTATCTTGAATACTCACCTATTTTTGAAAATACATTTCTATTTCAAATTTGATATTTTCCCTTGCCTGCTTCTCGTATGCATGGAACACTTCATCAGTAAAATAAATTCTCTCACGCTCTAGGAATTTCTGTAATACCTTTGCTCTTTCTTGTTTGTAGAATTCGCGCTCTACCCATTCATATTCTTTACGAATGCTATCCATGTATTCTATATAACGATTTCGCTCCCTTCCTAGAATAAGTAAATCAGAATCCAAAAAGATTTTATGATCAAAATTATTTTGCAGAAATTGGTGCTTCTTTGTTCCTAAGATTAAATCCTTACATTTTGTAATCTCTTCTTTCGATAGATAGTCATGAAAGTCTTTCTCCAAATACTCTGCACTTTTTTCTTCGTTGTCCTGAGCGTGTGTGTCATAGACTATGTCATGGTAAAGACAAGATACATAAAGTATCGGGTAATCACTAATAGCCGTTTTATATAGATTTAGACATTCGAGCATTTCACGAATATGACGCAAGTTGTGATAGTCTCGATGCGATTCGGAGTAACATCCGATTATCCGTTCCAGAAACTTCGCACTCTCTATTTCTGGAATATTTAATTCTTTCATAATTTGATTAAATTCTTTCTAAAAAAAATTCCCTAAATTCCAAATTCAAAAAAAATTTCTCCCCAAGGGGGGGGGTTTCTTTCCTTGTTGTTCTTAAATTACCCCACCACCACCAAAAGGAACAACGAGGGGGGTCTTTTAAAAAAGTTGAAAAAAAATTTTTCCGGGGGCGGGGAAGACGGAGAGGGAGGTGGGGGGGGGGCGCTCCCCCCCCCAAGCTTAGGGAAAAAATTTTTTTTATTAGAAAAAAAAAAATTTGGGGGAAGGGAGGGAGGGGGGAAAAAAAAGGAAAGGTTATTTAGGGAGAAAAAAAAAAAAAAAAAAAAAAAAGAAGGGAAAATTTATTTTTTTTTTTACTTAAAAATTTTTTTTTGGTTTTATTTTTTTTTTTCAAATTTTAAAAAAAAAAAAAAAAAAAAAACACTTCTCTCATGTAAATAATAAATCAAAGGAGAAACAAAAAGTGTTAATACTAAAGAAGATAAAAGTCCACCTACAATAACAGTGGCTAATGGTCGTTGCACGTCAGACCCGATTCCTGTATTGAAGGCTGCTGGCAATAGACCGATAATAGCAATTGTCATTACTAAAAACCTGGGTCGGAATTGTGTAACAGAGCCTTCTATAATTAAATCAAATAATGGAAGTTTTGAGTCAATTTTTAATTGGTTTAAATAACTTAGCAGCAATACGCCTGACATAACAGAAATCCCGAATAACGATACAAATCCTACACCCGCAGAAATACTAAAATGCATTCCTCTAATATATAAGCCTAGTATTCCCCCAATTACCGCAAAAGGAATATTAGCCGTCACTATGAGAGCGTGCATGTAATTGTTTTGAAAGAATACTAAAAGAGTTAAATAAATAAGAACCAATGTTAAGGGGACAATATACATTAGCCTTGCTTGAGAACGCTGTAGATTTTCAAACTGACCGCCTATATGAAATTTTATTTGAGGAGGAAAAACGACATTCGTTTCAATTCTATTTTTAATCTCAGAGGCAAAACTTCCCTGATCTCTTCCTCTAATATTTGTTTTTACGGTAATTTGTCGCTTTCCATCTTCACGGCAAATGATTGTATTTCCCTCTTCTAATCCAACATGCGCAACTCTCGCAAGCGGAATTCTTAGACCTGACTTTGTCGGAATTAATATTCTTTCTAGTGAATGGGGAGTGTTGCGACTTTCAACTGTAAACCGCAATACTATATCAAACTTTTTTTCATCTTCATAAAGGGAACTCACCGGCAAACCAGCAATAGCCGTCTTTAGAATTCCATTTACATCTTCAACGTTGATTCCAAACCGAGCTGCCTCTTCCTTATTGATTCTGATAACTACCTGAGTTTGCTTGCCTTCCTGTTCGATCGATGCTTCTGAATTTCCATCTGTGTCCTGCACAATTCCTAGAATTTGAATTGCAGTTTGTCTTAGCTCATCTAGATTTTTTCCTGTAATAAAAATTGCTAGGTCAGCAGAGGCTCCTGTTGAATTTTCTGTGGTAGTATCAATGATGGGTTGCGTTATGCTAAATGCTGCACCCGGAAGATTTAACTCTAAAGATTTTTTCATTTCAAGGACTAATTCTTGTTTGCTCCTATTCGATTTCCAATTTGAATAAGGTTGCTTTAGTTGAACTAAAACTTCAATCCTGTTTTGACCAAATGGATCAGTGCCTTCATCATTTCGCCCTAACTGTGTGAGAACTCCTCGAACTTCTTCGTATTTTCCTATTTCACGTCGTATCATATCTGGATAAGTCTTAGCAGCTTCCAAAGAAATTCCAGAGGGCAAAAACACTCTTATCCACACGCAACCTTCATCGAGTTCTGGAAGAAATTCTGTTCCAAGTCCGGGACTAATACTGAAAACAAAAAAAACAAATCCAAAAGAAACACCAAGTATTAATCTTGGAATTGCAATCATTTTTTTCAAAGTATCTCGATAAGAATTTTGAATTTTCATCCATATCCTGTTTTCATTTTTTGCGCTCGAATATTGAAATAATATGCTTGAAAGCACAGGAACAATTAAAATCGCATATAACATAGATCCTAAAATTGCAAAAGAGAGTGTCCATGCCATAGGGGCAAACATTCTTCCTTCAACTCTTTGTAAGGTTAAAATGGGAAGCATTGCTAGTATGATGATTCCGACAGAAAAAATAATTTGTTTTTGCACCTCTGTAGCAGAGAAAATTACAATTTGAGGTAAATTCTTATTACCCACATCTCTTTTTGTGATGTGTCTAAAGATTCCTTCCACCATTACAATTGCAGCATCCACTATGATTCCAAAATCTATCGCACCCAATGACAAAAGGTTCACGGGAGTATCAGTAATATCCATGCAAACAAATGCAAATAGAAGAGAAAAAGGTATGGCTAACGATGATATGGCGGCAGCACGAAAGCTTCCTAAGAGTAAACTGAGGAGAGTAAAAACAACAATCGTTCCTTCTAGTAGTGTTTTCTTCACTGTTTGAATCGTAAGAGATACAAGTTCAGTTCTATCATAAAATGGCTCTACTCTAATTCCATCTTGTAGCAAATCAGCATTTAACTCTTCAATCTTTGCTCGGATATTTTTGATTGTATTGCTTGGATTTTCGAATTTGCGTAAAAGAACTATTCCTTCGATTCCAGAATCATCTTCTCTATTTCGCGTCTTATCAATATAACCAAGAACACCATTTGGGGGATAAACACCAATTTCTACACTAGCAATATCTTTAATTAAAATAGGAACACCATGTCGATTATCTACGACGATATTTCCTATGTCTTCTAATTTTGTGATTCGACCAATTCCACGAATGTTCATTTGTGAAGCACCGACGATAATATAATTACCACCTGTATTTTCATTATTCGCATGAATCGCATCGGCGATGGAAAGAATGCTTAGATTGTACTTTTCTAGCTGGATTGGATTTACGATTACTTGGTATTGTTTTACTAATCCGCCAAAATTCACAACATCAATTACTCCCTCTGCTTGCAAAATTCTAGGACGAATTACATAGTCTTGTAATTCTCTAAGATCAGTCAAAGACATATTATCCGGCGCTTCGATTACATAACGAAAAACTTCTCCAATAGAAGGAGTCATTGGACCTAGTTTAGGCTTTGCGTTAGGCGGAATATCTGCATCTTTAAATTTCTCTTCTACTAATTGGCGTGCTAAGAAGATACTTATATTGTCATGAAAGGTGAGTCTAACTATGGATAGCCCGAATATTGTGCGCGATCGTTTAGATATTACACCCGGCACTGTGTTTAAGGCTCTTTCCATTGGAAGTGTAACTTGTAGTTCTACTTCTTCTGCTGGGAGTCCATTGACTTGAGTAATTACGCTCACCTCAATATCACTAATATCAGGGTAGGCTTCAATTTCTAACCTATTCCAGGCAAATACTCCTAGGATACAAAAAAAAGCAAAAGCGGATAATGTGAATATTCTCCTAGTTACAGTGTATTCTATTAGTCTTTCAAATCCCAAAAGAAAGCCCCTTTAATAAAAATACATTTACTACAACAACCTCTTCCCCGGCTACTAACCCACTTGCAATTTCTATAAATTCTTCTGTTTCAGTCGAAAGGGTTACTTCCTTCCTTTCGAATAAGTTTACTCCCGTCTTGACGAAAACATAATAACGAGCATTCGCACTAATGAGAGCTTTCTTGGGAATGATAAGACCACTCTCAGGCATTTTAAATTGGACTTTTCCATACATCCCAGGTCGAATTTTATCTTGCGGGTCGCGCATAACAATGCGTATCCTTGCTTTTCTTGTTTCTGAGTTTAATACTTCTGCTATAGCGTCAATTTTTCCCTCGAATGTCTCGGAAGGAAAACTTGGAAAAACTAAATCGCATTTAATTCCTTCAATTAAAATATTTAGTTCAGATTCAGGGACATCCGAAATAAGCCAAACTGTTCCACGCGGTGCTTTGCCCAAAGATTTTGGATTAAAGCCTTCCCTTCTGAGTTTTGATTCATTTTCCGCAAGAGATGCCTGTTTATTATAAAGCTCAGCGGTGGCATCACTCAACTCTTTGCCTGTAGCCGCTCCATGGTCAGTCAAATCCTTCATTCGATTAAAATTAGTTTGTGCAATATGAATCAAAGAAAGATTTTGTAAGTAGGCTGCATAAGAGCTTGTCAAATCTGGAGAAGCGAAGAGAATAATGGATGGTAACCCCGGAACATCTGATTTTTTAATTCTCCCGATTACAGTGGCAGGCGCATGGATATTCAAATCATAAGAGAGAAAGACTACTTTTTGAGTTTGAAATAGATTGATTTGAGGAGCGTTGAAGGGGAATTCAATAATTTTCCCGCCTTCTTTTACCAATGCTCCGGATCCTTGGACTGGAACATCTTTTCGAACTTCTTTATTTTGCTTTCCGCATTTACATCCTTCTAAAAAAAAGAGGAATGCTGTGAAAATGAATATTATTTTTAAGGCTAACATGTATTTCCTTTAGTAAGTTTGAATTTTACCAGTTACAAATTCAAGTTGAATAAATGTTTTTCTCAAATTAAAAATAGATTCATAGTATAAATTTTGGGCGTCAAACCAACTTCTTTGTGCATCCAGATAATCGATAATTGTCGTTCCACCTTTTAGATAACTATACTTTACTGTTTCCAAAACTTTTTCAGTGGTATGAAAAATCTTTTTGTATTTTTCAAAATTAATTTTTGCAACATCGTATTCACCTAACGCATTTTGAATCTCTGCTTTTAGCTTTTTTTCGAGAGCATCTTGAATGCTCTTGATTTGCTTTACCTGCGCTTGTGATTTTTGAATCTCACCTTGATTTCGATTATTGATAGGAATTGGAATCGTCACAAACGTTCCCATATAGGGTTGTGTATTCTGCGGATTATAAATAACACCTAATTCTGGTTGCGGGTAAGCATAGGCTTCTTGCAATTTTGCATTGGTAAGTGCTGCTTCTTGTGAAACTTTGTTTGCAATAATATCAGATCGATTTGACTCAGCATATTTATACAAGGTATCGAAAGATTCTTGTTTAGAATTGTATGAAATGCTTGTATCTTCAATTGCAATCTGGATTGGATTTTCTGAGCCTATTAGAAATTCTAAATTGCGAGTTTCATTTTTATAAATCTGTTCGACGGCAGCAAGGTTTGCTTCATATTGCTCTCCAATATTTTGGGTTCTAAAAAACTCAGCTTGCGTAATTACTTGATTGCGTAAACGAATTTCATTTATTTTCAAAAGCTCATCTGAATATTGCTTTGAGCGCGTAATTATATTTAGCCTCTCTTTTATAAACCACACATCAATCCATTTATTGGCAACTAGATAAAGCAGATTTCGTTCATACTCAGCAAGATTTTTTTCGGAAAGTTGTAAGTTCTTTATCGCAAGTTCGATGGAATATTTTCTTTGTCCTGCTACGGGGATTTTCATTGTTAGCTGCAACCAATCTTGACGATTTCCTGCATTCCAAGCACTGCCACCTGGATTTTTTTGTAATGGATTTAATATATTAAAATCATTAAAACCATTTTGCTTTGCAATCATCTGATTGTTAAAGATTGGGTTCGGTAAAAGCTTGGCAGTAGTTACGTCACCCTTTGCCACAGCCAAATTGTATTGCTCTGCTAAATAAAACGGGTTATTCTTTTTCGCCAATGCAAGAGATTCTTTGAGAGTAATCCCTCTGACAGTTTCGTCGGCTAGCACATTAGACAATAGAAAAAATAATGAGAGGAGTAAGAAACGTTTCATAGAATGGAATGCATTTACATATTCTCATCATTGGCAATAAATTTACAAGCAGAATTAGAGTTTCTCACCCACGAAAATTTCTGTCTATTCATTCTAATTTATTACATTGAACTTACTTCTTCTTCAAACTTGGCTTTTATTCTTGCACCAAAGCTTTTGCTCTCTTTTACATGCAAATGCGAATAAAATTTATCGTATTCGTCCATCATTCTATCAAAAGGCAACTCAGAAAAACTACCGTGGTCGACTAAATACTCCATATGTTTTTTTCCTGAAACATCGAATGCATGGAAAATTGAATCTTCTTTTCCATTGAACTCAAGCGGTAAAATTTTGGCTCGTTCGCATAATGATGTGTTAAACGCTGGAGTTGCTTTTACCCATTTTCCTTCTAGTAAAAGTTCCGTATATCCATGAAATACAAATACATCTGATTGCATTAGATTTTGAAGTCGTTTTGAGTTTAGATGATTCTTAACATTCGCAAAACCAATCTTAGCCGGTATTCCTGCCGCTCTCGCACAGGCTGCCAAGGCGACAGCTTTTTCTACACAAAATCCATAACCTCGCTTAATTACAGAACTTGCTCTTACTTCCTCGGGAGTCAAAATAATATTATACGGATCATATCGAATCTCATCGCGAACAGCTAGATAGACTTTTATTGCCCTGTCAATTTCAGATAGATTTTCTAAATTTAATTTTTTAACAAATTCTTTTACTGCCTCTGAATCTGAATCTAAGAAAAACGTGGAATTAAGATTAACATTGTTTTGCATAATTAGATTTTATTTGGAAAGAGGATTTTGGCAAGTGATTCTTAGTTAGGTTATTGGAATAAACTTACAGGAATCTAAGAAAGCTCTGTGACTCTGTTGCAAAATACTCAAATACTTTCTGTAAAAAACCCTTTGTTTCTATCACAAATTAGATTTAAAAATAACAGACTTTTTAGAATGTGGAGACATGCCATCATCTTGGGGAAAAATATTTAGAGTAAGCACATTTGGAGAATCTCATGGAGATTCAGTGGGAGTTGTAATCGACGGAGTTCCAGGAGGGTTAAACTTTAACCTAGAAGAAATCCAAAAAGATTTAACCAGGCGTAGACCGGGACAAAACCTTTTGACTACACCGCGCAAAGAAGACGATGAAGTGCGTGTAGTGTCGGGAGTCTTTGAGGGGAAAACAATCGGTAGCCCCATTACACTGATCGTAGACAATAAGAATCATCTTTCGAAGGACTATGAAAATCTTCGTCATATCTACAGACCTTCTCATGCGGATTACACCTATCATGCGAAGTATGGGCATCGTTCTCATGTAGGAGGTGCGCGTTCCTCTGTGCGTGAGACTATCGGACGAGTAGCCGCAGGCGCTTTTGCTCGATGCATATTAGAAGACGAATTAGGAATTCAAACCATCGCATGGGTAGATTCCATCGGAGATGTATTTGCCAATATAACGGATAATCTCCCTAAGTCGCAAGCAGAAGTTGATGGGAATGATGTGCGATGTCCTCATCCTGAATTTGCAGAAAAGATGATCGAAAAGATAAAAGAAGTTCGTAAAATCGGCGATTCCGTTGGTGGAACTATTCGTGCTGTGGTGCGTAACGTTCCACCGGGATTGGGAAATCCTGTTTACGATAAATTGGACGGTGATCTAGGTCGCGCCATATTATCAATACCCGCTTGCAAAGGATTTGAAATTGGTTCTGGATTCGAGGGAACTAAATACACAGGCTCTACGCATAATGATGAGTTTTATGTTGAGCCAGAAACGGGCAGAGTTCGGACTCGCACAAATCGTTCCGGTGGAATGCAAGGTGGAATTTCCAATGGAGAAGAAATCTTAATTCGTGCTGCATTTAAGCCTACGGCGACTATCGCAAAATTTCAGAACACAGTCAATGATACTCCCGAAGATGTTGTGATGAAAGCAGGTGGTAGACACGATCCATGTGTTCTTCCAAGAGCTGTTCCAATCGTTGAGGCAGCGATTAATCTAGTGTTAGTCGATGCTTATTTTTATCAGAGAGCTTTGCAACCGGAATGGCTAGTAAAATGGAAGAAAGGAAATAATAAATAATCGTAACCGGCTATTTGTCGTTTGCTTTTAGAGAATCAATTCCAAACTTAAAGCCGGAAGAGTTTTTATTCTTTCCGGCAATTTCAATTCGTAGAATATTTTCTTTTTGAATATTTACATCCGAAATAGTTTTGCTCAATCTACGAACGCTTGGTGAATATAAATCAAGTCCTTCGAAGATGCTCTTATTATTCCATCGAACATTGATTAAGCCAAAATCAGGAGCGGTTGTAAAATTAAATTGAAGAAGCTTTGTTTCTATCTGAGGATACTTCAAATTAAACTCTACATAGGAACCTACTTCTCCTGATGCAAAGATTTGATCCGAAGAGTCCCATGTATCAGGAATAAAATTATACATTAGTTGTCTTTCTAATAGAACGTTAGTGCTCTTAGCCGTAATGTTTTCTATTTTTAAATCCCAGAGATTTTTCTCATTTTTAGTTTCATTTATAACTACGCTGCGAGTTTTAACCTGATAAATCCATTGCGTATCTGACAGAGGATATTTTTCAATAAACATTGTATTATCCTTTGAAATAGAGTCTATGATTGGACCGTAGGGAACAGAAAGACTAGGTAGAAAGAAAGGAATTCCTTTTTCTACGGACATTTTAATTTCCTTTGCTACTTGCTCCGAGCTTAAACCCCAACCTGCAATTCCCCATGAATTCATAAGCAAGAAATGAATGTCTTTTCTTCGGTTGTAGTATTTTTGAAAATAATCGGCTAATGGATAATAGGTTCTGGAATCATCTTCTAACATCGTAGAGCCTTCTGGTAATTTCGCAAAGAGCAACTCACAGTAATTCTCAACTTCTTTGTAATCTCTCTTGTTTGGAACGATAACATACCTTGCCTGGTTATATAGGTTTAGCGAATAATTGTTATTATACCTTGGATACCAGAAACCGGAAGGATTTTGAGCAGACAATTCAACTGCCTCATAAAATTGAGTTCCCCAGAATACTGAGACCAAGATGGAGACATTTAGGATAATAACGATTATCCTTTTTCGGCTCTGAAAGGATTGTAAGAAAAAACTTCCATAGAATACAAATAGGATGAACGATTGAAGTAGAAAAGCAAATTTATCCCATGTCCCATAAAAGGCAAAGAAATAAGTATTTGTAAAGAAATGAATTAGACTTCCGGAGAATGCGAGTAGGGAACTTTTGTTTTTTACAACGAATACCAAGCCAATGAGGGGGAAAATAAAAAATAAATTCGGGAATTGAAATAAATAGATAATTATAAATTCTTGAAGCGCAACAATCCAAGTTTGATTGAAGAAAACGCCACCGAACGAACCCATGAATGCATTTTTAATAACTAAAGTAAAGTCACCGTTATGCGAAATGTCGTTGATCAGTAGGGTCGTCCAAGGAATAAGTCCAATGATAAATCCAGCAGAGCATTTCAAGAAAAAGGAAAGTCTGTTTTTAACTTTAAAAAAATGCAAAAGAAATTGAACCCCGATTCCCATTCCAAGAAATCCCATCTGCATATGATTAAAGATTCCTATACCGAAAAGAGCAAAGAGAGGATAAAACCATTTTTCCTCTTTTCTCTTTTCTATTCTCACGTAGAATAATAGCGATAATGCTGTGATGATTGAACTAATATTGTAATTTTCGACAATAGTGCTGTGCCAGAAAAAAGAATAGGATACAGCAAGAGCGATAGTTGAAAGAAAGGATACGAAAAGATTTTCATGATATTCTTGCACTGCATTTAAAAAAATACCAAGTGCTAACGCCCCGGAAAAGGCAGATAATAAATTTGCTTGATAGGCGATATTATCTCCTGGCAAACTCAGAAATAATTTCCCAATAAGAATTGTAAGTGGATGCGTATTGACTTCGGTGTTTAGGATACCTCGTTTAATATTGTCTATCAAGATTGCCGTATCACCAAAGCCGATTCCCGGACAAACGCAATACAAATAGAATAAAAAACTAATACCAAAGATGAGTGGATAAGATATGTAATTCGCTAAGAAGAATTCGTTAAGTCTGGATTTTAATTTTGACATTTACTTTTACATAAAAATACTCCTTAAAAATAAACAGCAGAATTCAACGTGGGATACAGTTTCTTTTAGATTCCGTTTACTCTCCTGCGGTTCAGCACCGGCTTCTTCTTCGGTTCAAAATGGGCTTCCTTGGGCAATTTAAACCGCACAACCACCGGACAAGAAAGCGTAGCTGAACCGCACAAGAGTAAAAGAGAACTTATCGGAAGCCATTTTCATTGTGAACGGGATGAATTAGACGTTTCTAGTATTATGTCGCCATAGCTCTTAGGCTTAAGAGGTTTTTTTTATGCAATTTGCAATTGAAAATATATTGACTAATTTCCGTAGCCGATATTAATCGTATGATATATCGAATAGAAATCAGACTTAAAGCCCGCAAATATCTATAATCTACTGAAATAGGCAGATTCTACCTTGAATAAACGCAAAATCATACAATTACTACTAATTTATATAATCATACTATCTCCCAATCTGGTACACATAATGCCAGAAGATGAAAGGACGCCTTCTGAACTCGTAGCAAAAAAGAATGCAGAAAAGAAAGCTGAGATAGACGCATCTGAGCGAGAAATCAGAAAAGAACTCGCTAGAATAGAGAAATCCATGACTGCGATTGCACAAAATGCTATCAGCCATAACTATATCCTTGGTTCTTCCGTTGCCATTTATTATAAGCAAAACTTAGTTTTTGAAGTAAATGAAGTTTTTAAGAACTCTACTCCTGTGTCTTTGGCATCTGTCACAAAGCCTTTTACAAGCATGGCAATTATGCAACTCGCTGATTCAGGACTTTTAAAACTAAATGATCCGATTGGGAAATATATTCCTGAGTACGCAAAGCAATTTCCTCCTATCGAAGGAAAAGAAATTACGATTCGACATTTACTAAGCCATTCTTCTGGCATACCCTACATTGGGACTCGTCAGATTTATGCGGCTGGCACGAAGTTTATGTATTCTAATTACAATTACAGATTGCTTGCAAGTATCATTGAAAAAGTTTCCGGACAGAGTTATGCTACGTATGTAAAAGAAAATATTTTCTTTCCTTTGGATATGGATGACTCTATGGTTAGCTCAAATGCTGATGGAGCTTCTGGAATTGCGGTATCCGCACGTAACCTTGCAAACTTTGCGAATGTTTTTTTAAAAGAAGGAAAGTATAGAGATCAATCTATTATTCATTCTTCCAAAATAAAAAAGATTTTCAAAGCGCCGGATTATATTCCGAAAAGTTCTAACATGGAATATTACGGTCTTGGCTGGAGAGTAACAAGAGAAAACAATTTAGTGAAGATGTTTTATCATACTGGTCTATGGAATGGAATTTTTGCTGATCTTAGAATCATGCCACAGAATCAATCCTTCATTATCCAGTTGTGCAATCCCCCTTCTTATAAATCGGCTGGGTTTACATCTTATCATGGACAAATGCAATCATTAGCAATTCGTTATCTAGAATTATTAGAAAAATTACCAACGCAACCAGAAACAGAATTGGCTAGTGTTAGTTTTTTTGAAGAGCAAGAAGACTTATTCCCCGATGCCGATTAGGTTTAGGCTACTCTTACTATTCCTCATAATCAATTTATGTAAGACCGATACAGCTATCGAAAAATACCAGTCCTCTTTTTTAAAAAAGAAGGGGACTGTAGATGAAGTTAAAGTTGCTCAAATCAAACACAGTCTAGAAGGATGGCTGAATTATAATTATTCAAGTAAAGTATTTCCATCTATTGCTGTAGGTGTTGTAAAAGGAAATGAGCTTGTATACAGTTATAAACTAGGAACTACAGACAGGACAAACTACGGATTAGGCTCTATTACAAAAACATTTACCGGCACAATGGTAATGCAGGCAGTAGAGAAAGGCTTAATCGAATTAGACGCTCCTGTTAGCAAATACATTCCTGGATTAAAATTAGAAAAAGCAGAACTCAAATCAAAGCCTGTCACAATTCGTCATCTATTGTCTCATACTTCCGGTATGCCGGATCTTCGTTATTATCAAAATCCAGAAGTGATTCCAACGGCTACTACCGGTTTGCCTTTTAATATTACGGGTCAGATTTACCCTGCCGGTTATCATTATCGTTATTCTAATTATGGATTTATGACTTTAGGTGTAGTGTTAGAGAAAGTTTATAATAAACCTCTCAAGCAAATCATAGAAGAAGAAATCTTTGCAAAGATTGGCATGGATAATTCTTTTGCAAGTCCTATGGTGCAAGGAGCCGGTGGAATTCAAACCAACCTTATTGATATGGGACCTTATGCGTCTATGTGGTTAAATGAAGGTAAGTCGGTAAATGGTGTGCAAGTTTTAAAGCCTGAAACAGTTAATAAAATGATTCGTTTACAGACTCCTGTTCCTAGTTTTGCTAGAACCAAAAAATATTGTGGGCTTGCCTGGAGAACAGAGAGCGATGAAGAGGGAGTAACCACATTCTTTCATATTGGTGGTGCAAACTATGTTGCTGCCTGGGTTCAAATGTTTCCCAAGTATGATGTAGCTGTTTTTTATTTATCCAATCCCCCTGAATACGATGACAATCTAATGACTCAACTTGTAATCATGCAATGGAAGTTAGGCGATTTAGCTTCCGCCATTGTAGGTGCTGAAAAGCCAGTTCATAAAACGGGCGAGACAAATCCCTCCGAAGAAGTATATAAGAAGTATGAGGGTAATTATAAAAATCCGCTCACACAAAAAAAAGCGACTGTGTTTTATAAAGACGCAAAGCTTTACTTTCAACCGGAAGGTGGAGGACAAATCTATTTGCCTCCAAGCACGATAAGTGTATTTGGTGGTCCCGGTGGTCCTGGCTCTTATGAGTTTACATGGCATCCCTTAACACAAGCAATTTTAGGCGTATCAAATTACGCTGGATTTTACGAAAGGATTTATGAATGAAGATTTTAATTGTTGATGATAATGATCGCTATGCGAATAATCTGAAAGCTTTTTTTGACAAAAAGAATATCGAAACAGTAAGAGCGTTAGACGCTAGAGAGGGCTGGGAAATATTTCAAAAAGAAAATTTTCATACTGTTATAAGTGATATTACAATGGAGACACAAACCTCTGGTCTTTTTTTAATTCGCAAAATTTACAAGTCAGGATTTAAGGGTAATATCATAATAGCCACAACAGGATTTGATGCACCCGGAGTAATGTTTGTAAGTAAATATCTATTACCCGCATTTGGTGGAGTGGGTTGGATGGTTCCCAAAGTCCCTCTCAAGAGAGGCGAAGTCGTATTTATCCCCACGAACTTAAAGAAGGGAGTGGAGTTTGAAGTAATGTTGAATGCCTAATTAGGAATTGGAAATGGAAGAAAGATTAAATTCATGATTATAAAAATAACTCATATTATCCTCACAGTTGCTAGTTTGGGATTTTTCCTTTTCTCTTTGGGGAGTCCTGTATTCTTTTTTCAGTCCGCAAAACCTATAAAGGGACTTCATGTATTAGGTTGGGGTTGGTGGGGGTTTATAACCGGTAACCCCGGCTGGATAGCGAATTGGTTGTATGGAGTTAGTATTACTTTTTCTTTGCTTGGAAATAAAAATGTAGCACTTGCTCTTTCTGTTCTTGCTATTCTATTTGCGCTAGATGGATTTCGAGTAACGCAATGGTATTTCAATGAAGGAAGCGGAACTCCTGTCATTGGTTTGGGGATTGGATTTTACTACTGGCTAACAGCTATGTGCCTCTTACCATTTTCAGTTTTATTTTCAAGAACGATAATTGAGTGAAATTTTATTTCATCTCAAACTCAAGGGTAAAGGTTGTGCCGTTTTCGTTTTTGATACTCACTTTCCCTCGGATTTGCTTTGCTAGCATATTGACTAATTGTAAACCAAATCCGTTCGATGTTTCTTCTGTATCCGTAATTCCGACTCCATCGTCTTTTATAGAAAAAGAAATTCGGTTTTCTACCTTTGTAGCGGATACTATTAATAATCCGTTCTGTCTGCCAACGAAAGCATATTTCATTGCATTGGTTAATAATTCATTAATCATTATACCAATTGGAAAGAGCATTGATGTAGGTAATAAAAAATTCTCTATTGCCTTCTCAATTGTTACGATATGATAATTTGGAAAGTTATTTATAATTTCATCTACAAGTGGCGAAAGATAATCCAAAACTGACAACTCATTAAAATTGGATGATCTGTATAGTTTGTCATATAATAAAACCATACTTTGAATTCTACTAATAGCGTCGTTTAATGCTGATATAGCCGCTGGATCTTTTAGACTCTCTGTTTGTAAAAAGAGAAGGCTCGTAATCGTTAGCATGTTATTCTTGATACGATGATGAACTTCTCTTAGAAGTAATTCTTTTTCGTGCAGTAAGGTTTTTATTTTTTCTTCGACTATTTTGCGATAGGTAATATCGATAACAAAGCCACTCCATACGACGGGTTCATCAGGGTTATTTGTTGGATTTGGTCTGGAAGTAATTTGAAGCCATTTTTCTTGTCCGGAAGAGGGAATGATTCTGATTTCTGTGTTGAAGCGATTTCCTGATCGGACAGTCTCTTCATTTTCTCTTAGAAATCTTTCTAGATCATCAGGGTGAACCATTTTCCAAATTACACTCATATCTTTCATGACTTCCTCTGCAGGAACTTCAAAGACTTCTAAGCATTTTGAACTCATGAAAATCATCTGGCTAGAACCATCTTTGTGCATAATATAATCATAGAGCACTCCGGGGACAGTCATTGTTAGCCGATCATATCTCTCGATATTTTCACGAATTTTTTTCTCGGCTTCTTTCTTTTCTGTAATATCTTCCGAAATTCCTAATAGATATTCAGGTTCCCCTTTTTCATCAAAGAGAGTTAATTTCATCGTGTGGAGAATCCGAGAACCTTTCGGTGTGTTTATAGTTTCTTCGGGAATATCGAATAACTCTGTTTGTCCTAAAACATTTCTATCTTTTTTAGTAAAAAAATCTGCTTGCTCTTTTGGGAAAAAATCATAATCATTCTTTCCAATTAAATCTTTTCGGTTAAAGCCTAGTAAGTTTTCACCAGCCCGATTGAATAAGGCAAATCGTAGATCTTTTGCATGTTTCATGAATATCATATTAGGAATGTTTTCAATGATTGAATTCAAAAAATTAAATGCATCTCTCGCCTTCTTTTCAGTTTCCTTTTTCTTGGTAACATTCTGATAAATCATTGTTAATCCATTCTTAAATGGATAACAATGAATAGCTATCCAAACGTTATATTTTTCATAATAGCCTTCAAACTCAATTGGAGTTTCTTTTTGCATCGCCTCTTTCGGCTTCTCCAAAAATATTGTTCCAATGACCTCAGGAAATACCTCCCAAAAAACCTTTCCAATTAACTGATCGGTAGTCATCTGAAAATTGGCTAAGGCGGACTCATTTGCATATGTATAACGCCAGTCCTTGTCGAAGGATACAACACTATCAGAAATGCTATCCAGTAAACTACTGATTTGATGTTGGGATTGTCTTAGAGAATCATTTTGAATCTTCCATTCCAGCAAATCTTGATTTGCATAAAATAATTCAAATGCTATTTCGAGGGAAGATTGTAAAACATAATCATCAGAGTTCTTTATTACAAATCCATAGCGACTAACGCTTTTTATCTTTTCAATATTCTCTTTATCTAAGTGAGATGTATGAAAAACAATTGGAATATTTCTAATCAAAAGAATTTGCTTTGCTGCCTCAATTCCATTTATTCCAGAAACTAGGTCAAGCTCCATAAGGATGAGGTGGATGTTATTTCTTTGTCTAATAACCTCAATTGCTTCTTTGCCTGAGTTGACTAAGATTGTATCATACCCAAGCAATTGTAATTTTCTAGAGGTTGCATTTGCAAAGATGATTTCATCATCTACAAGAAGAATTGTTTTTTTTTCTGAACTATTGTGGTTAATCATTGTATTCCCGTATTTTCTAAGGTTGAAATTCAGCGTCTAGCATAATCCAATCATCACTGAAACGATTAAACCATTCTTTTTCAGAATAATACTTACCGCCGATGGATTCTATAATCTTTTTCATATAAGGTTCACCCGGATCGAAATCCTTTCCGTAAAGTGCAATAGATCCACCATATTTCTTTTTTGCTTGTGTATGAGAATAGATTCCTTTGAGTTCTTCAATCTTTTCGTTGTTCAGCGGAACATTATACTTATCCGCAAGTTCTAAAACAAGCCTTGAAACTTTTTGTGTTTGCTTGTCATTGGAAAGTAACTCGTCCATATTCTTTCCTACAATTTCTATCTGGATACAATTTTGATTTGTGCCTGTAGCTGCTTGCGCCATGTCATCTAGAGAGTCTAGCAACTGATAAGCTTTAGCGTCTTTGTCAACCATGATAGATGCGGCTAATTTTCGTCTTTCCAAAGTATCCTGCGAAACTAAGAAACTTGAAATTGCAGTAAAGTGTAAAACAATGCATTCAGGTTTAATCTTTTGTTTGAATACATATTTTAATCTAAAATTCTCAGGGGTAAATCCTTGTTCATCTCTCTCCAGTTCTTTTAATTCAATTTTAGTTTGCGTTGTGAGTCCTCTGCCTCGATCAAAATCTGGCTCCGGAATTTCTTTGTTCTTCTTTTCTCTTCTTAGAATCCAGTCTCGCTCAAATCTACCTTCCCAGTTTTCTTCTGAAAAATACTTTCCTTCAAAACTACGAAGAATTTCTTTTAGTATTTTCTCGCTTCCGCATTCACTTAGATCAACAAAATTTCCGTATTTCTTTTTGCTTGGATATGAGTGAAGATGCCGGAATTCGAATTGATATTTTGATTAGAGAAAGGAATATCTAGGTCAGTAGAAAGTTTTTTTAAAAGTTTGCCTGTAGCCTCAAGTTGTTTTTTATTTTGTAAAATAGAATCTTCTTTGCCTTCGATTGAAATATGTAAACTAAAATCATCCATCTTAGGAACGGCTTTTACTGTTAAATTGAGACTGCTACTCCAACCGTAGTATTTTGCATCTTTTCCGACAATAAAATGCACGGCGTATCCAGAAGCAATTGAGTCTCGCAAGTATTCCTCTTTTGATTTGGAATCTGTATGATGAAGTAGGAGCGAACTAATGGGATTAGTCCGCGGAGTGCTTTTGATTTTATTAACAACCTCTTCTTCCGAAATTAATTCCCGAAAGGAGGTCACAGGCAAATCAAGTTGGTAAGAATTTGTTTTAGTAAGTCTAGTCTCACAAACGCAGGTCAACAAAAGCAAAAATGCAAAAAAAACTCTACTCTGTGACATCTTGCGCTCGTGAGTCAATCGGATACTGTTAAATTCCCTTTAATTGTGCAAGTTTTAAAATAGATTGAACAATTTGATCTTCTGTTAAATACTCACAATTGAAGCTAACATCAAAAACATTGGCTCCAAGATTTTCTCCCGCAAAGTAATTTTTTAGGAATATACGCTCATTATCCACAAGATTAATTCTTCCTACTGCTTCAGCGTCCGATGTTATTTTTTCTAAGTTCTTTACTCTTGGCATTCTCCATTTGACGGAGGCATGTAAATGGACGTGTAAAGATTTTTCTAAATCACGTGCAATGACTGCACCACCGCGTCCGAGGATAACAACGTTTCCATGCAGGGCAACTGTTCTAATTATACGAGCGATTGTTTTTTTAATTTTAATATCACTTGGTAAGTGAATGTCTGAAAACGCTAAGAATAATTCTTCAAAGATACCTTTAGGATTTGATTTTGCAATTTGATCTATGAGTCTAGCAGGAATATCAAACTCTTCAGCAGCTTGATTGATAATCTGTTTATCAATTACAGACCATTCTGTTTTATTAGTAGCGGTTAACGCATTAGAAACCGCATTTGCAATCGGGATGCCGGGACATCCGTATTCACGTGATATGGTAATCACGCGGGGCACACTTAACGCATTGAGTGCATTGTCAGAATTTATTTTCTCTTTGATATAATCTAGTATTGAATTTCTAGCCATGTTAAACCTTTCCTCAAAAAACCTTTCATCTATCAGTAAAAGGAAAACTTGTTTTATTTGCAATTATTTTTAAGATGTCTTGAAGTGACAATTCTCATATACAGTGGTTCCTTTCTGTTTTGAGCTAGCATTGAGAGCATTGGCATTCTATATATTGTGTCAAAACACTAGAAAAGAACCAAAGGAAGGTAAGCAATGAAAAGCAAAGAAACATCAATAAAAGAACTGCGTAAAATTCCCGGAGTTGGAAAAGTTATTGCCCAAGATCTTTTGAATCTTGGCTTTCAATCGATCTCTGATTTAAAAGGTCAAAATCCAGAGGAAATGTATATCCATCACAATGAAATCAAAGGTTCCGTCCAAGATATCTGTATGCTATATACATTTAGGTGTGCTGTGTATTTTGCTGAAACCCCACAAACTAAACAAGAGTTAGAAAAACTGAAATGGTGGAATTGGATGGATAAAGAAAAGATATCCAGTGAAGAAAAAGATTTTCAAATAAAACAATGGTTGCGAAAAGGGAAAAAGACAAAGTAATAACTCACGTGAGTTCGACATAAGGGAATGATACCTTAATACAATGTTAAATGATATAATCCTATGACATCGAGCTAACGTTAATTTAAAAGGAAATACTATGCAAGCAAAAGAAATTTCTCCCGATCAATATGTAAACTCACTTCCAGAAGATAGAAAAGAAGCAATCACCCAATTACGAAAAATTATTTTAAAGAATGCTCCAAAGGGATTCCAGGAAGCAATGAGTTACGGAATGCTAGGCTATGTTGTTCCGCATAAATTATATCCTGCGGGTTATCATTGTAATCCGGAACTGCCTTTGCCATTTATAAGCCTCGCCTCTCAAAAGAACTTCATTGCCTTATATCATATGGGAATGTATGCAGACAAAAAGTTGTTGCAGTGGTTTACTACCGAGTATCCCAAACACACTAAAGCAAAACTCGATATGGGCAAAAGCTGTATTCGTTTCAAGAAAATTGATCAGATACCCTACAAGCTCATAGAAGAGCTAGTCAAAAAAATGACAGTCAAAGACTGGATTACAATTTACGAAAAAGAAGTGAAGAGATAAAGTGTTATTATGAACATAGAAGAAGATAGTTCCCTTTATGATTCTATCCCAAGAGAATCTAAAAAAGAGCATAATATATACTTGCAAACTCTTCGTAAAATGTCACCATCAGAAAAGTTCAATAAAGTAATGGAGCTAAATGAACTTACCCGCTCCTTGTTTAAACAAGGACTCAAGAAAAGATTCCCGAATAAATCAGAACAAGAACTTCATGTATTATTCTTAAAAAGATTGGAAAGATGTCACAATTCAAACTACTAAAAGAAGTCATTACGTTTTTGAATCAAGCGGATACTTCATATATGCTTACAGGATCAATAGTATCAAGCTTTCAAGGAGAACCTAGATCTACACATGATATTGACATGATGATTCAGTTAGACAAAGAAAAAATTGATTTATTATTGCTCGCGTTTCCATCTCCAACTTACTACATTGATAAAGATATGGTTTTAGACGGAATCAAGTCTAAGAAAATGTTTAAACTTTTAAATACTGAAACGGGTGATAAAATTGACTTCTACCCATTGCCTGATAATGAATATGAATCAGTGAGATTTAGTAGAAAAATTCCTGAGGATATAAATGGATTGAAAGTTTGGATTACATCTGTTGAAGATACTATTATTTCTAAACTAAGGTGGTGCAAACTAAGCAACGGAAGTGAGAAGCAATTCAAAGACGCACTCAATGTATTCGAAGTTCAATATGAAATATTAGACTTTTCTTATATAGAAGAGTGGATTAGAAAATTAAATCTATCAGATTTATACAAGCGCCTTCAAGAAGAAAGAGAGGAGTTGTAATCCTCTCACACAAACTGTTTCAAAAATCTCAAATTCCCAGAATGGATATATCGTATATCGTTGATCGCATAACGCATCATCACAAGTCTGTCAAGTCCTAGACCAAACGCAAATCCCTTCCATACCTTCGGATCAAGACCCGCAAATTGAATTACGTTAGGATGCACAAGACCACAAGGTAGAAGTTCAACCCAGCCGGAATGTTTACATACAGAGCAACCGCTTCCACCACAAACCATGCAGGAAATATCTAATTCAAAACCGGGCTCGACAAATGGGAAGTAACCGGGACGAAGCCTGACTTTTACTTCTCGTTTGAAAATTTCGGTTAAGAGGACATTCATCGTATAAATGAGATTAGCCGTTGATACATCTTTATCAATTACCATTCCTTCGATTTGGTAAAATGTATTTTCGTGGGAAGCATCTACTTCTTCATAACGAAACACACGACCGGGTGCTATGATGCGAAAGGGAGGCTTGAGATTACGCAGAGCACGCACTTGAATCGCCGAAGTATGAGTGCGAAGAAGATTTCCATCCTTAGTATAAAATGTATCTTGCATATCGCGGGCTGGATGATCGGCAGTAAAATTTAAAGCTTCAAAGTTGTTATAGTCGGTCTCTACTTCTGGTCCGTCCATAATTTGAAAACCCATCGAAGTAAAAATATCTTCCACTTCATACTGAATGCGGCTAAGCGGGTGTAGGCTGCCGGTGTCTTTGTCATGCAAAGGGCGAAGCAGGTCAAACTCTTCGTTCTTGAGTTCATTGTCATAGAAGTCTAATTTGATTTTTTGCTTTAAGGAAGTAACGATTTCTTCTATTTCTTTGGAGACCTCATTTGCTCGTGCGCCTATCGTCTTTTTTTCTTCTGGACTGAGTGCTCCAAGACCTTTCATTACACCAGTGAGCTTTCCTTTCTTTCCTACAAATAAATTCTTATTTGTATCCAAATCAGCTTCGGACTTAGAAGTGGGTAATACCTCTTTTGCTTCGTTTAATATTGCGTTTAGTTCGTTCAATAAATTCATAACTCTTCCTTATTACTCAGGCGTTTTGCCACAGAGGCACAGAGGTCTACTGAGTAATCATTGTATTTGCTTAAAATAATTTCGCAACTCTCAATTAAAATTGTAATAACCAATGAATCTGAAGGTTCATCGAAATGACCGAATTCCAATCCGTGTTCATCCGTGTTCATCCGTGGTAATCTTTAAAATTTTCACCATTTCTATTAATTCAGGATAGATTCCACCGAAGGCGCCGTTGGACATGGCGAGCACTACTATTTTTTCTTTTGAGAATGCTTTTAGCTCTTCGGAAAGTTTTAGGAGCAAATCCTGAGTATTCTTTGCATAGAGTGCCCTTTCGATCTTTGACCGTTTAGGAATTTCTTTGACTAATTTCTTTACATCGAGTCGATTCTTTTTGTCTACTTTATCTAGGTTAAATACTTCTGTTATGATGGCGAGATCAGATTTACGAAAGCTCTCTGCAAATTCCTTTTGAAAAACATTTCGATGTGACGTTGCACTTCTTGGTTCAAATAGGCTGATGATTTTGTATTCCGGATAAGCCTTCTTAACCGCTTTAACAGTTTCTTCAATTGCAACAGGGTGATGAGCAAAGTCTTCCATCACAACTGCATTCACCGATTGAAAAAGAATATCCTGTCTTCTCTTTACGCCGGGGAAACTTTCGATACCTTTGAATATGGCTTCTTCTGAAAGACCTGCCGCCTTACATACATTTACTGCTACTTCTGTATTTCTAAAATTATGCATCCCAATCAAAGGACTGTTTAATTCTTTGCCTGTCTCTACTGAATATGCTTTTCGTATACCGCTTTCAGAGCTAAGCCGAAGCATCGAATATTCTTCGCCAATTTCATAGGGAGCAACAGGAGCATGTTTAAAGTTCTCACATAACTCTCTTAGGTTCTTAGAGCCTGCCCAGTAAAATACTTTTCCTTTTGAGGGGACTAGGCTGAGTAGCCGCTTAAACATTACCTTGATGGCATCTAGGTTTTCAAAAATATCTGCATGGTCAAAGTCAAGAGAAGTCAATGCAAGAAAATGAGGACGGTAATGTAAAAACTTAGAAGACTTATCAAAGAAAGCAGAATCGTATTCGTCGCCTTCGATCACAAAGTATTCCCCTTCACCGAGTTCAAATCCAGGACTTCCATCTTTTCGAATTCCACCTGCAAATAATCCGGGCTTCCATCCTGCTTCTTTTAGAATATGATGGGTAAGAAAAGTAGTCGTAGTCTTTCCGTGGGTTCCTGCAATCACGATTACTTTTTTGTGTTTTAAAAAGAAATTTCCGATTGCTTGCGGCATACTCATATAATCCAGCCCACGATTGAGAACTTCTTCTACTTCTGGATTCCCACGAGAAATAGCATTGCCAATAATTACCAAATCGGGATTACCAAGATTAGCCCCATCAAAGCCTTCGTAAGTGTGAAGTCCCCATTCTTTTAATTTGTCTGACATGGGCGGATAGAGTTTGTGATCGGAACCACTTACATTATGCCCGGCTTGTTTTAACATAAAGGCAAGATTTCCCATGGCGATTCCGCCAATTCCAATCATGTAAATGTTCATACTATCTCCTTACCAAATTAAAAATTGTAAGACCTAAAGCGGATAACGTCATGCAAAGAATCAAAGCATAGGAAACGAAGACTATAAATTGTTTAGTGGTAAATCCACATAATGCGCGAAGAGCTAGATGGCTGAGATGAAAGCTATAGGCGAGCGATGCTAGTATTAAAAAGAAATTAAACGGTTTAGGAAAAATCCAAAATAGACTAGAGGCACTAAAAGGTAAAAATGCTATTAGTAGTAAATCTCTTTCTTCGATTGCATTCTCCGAAGCTTCCCCACCTCTCAATCTCAGTAGCAATATATCGAAATGATAAACTAAGAACAACACTAGAGGATAAATGGCAGTAGACGTTGTTAATCCTTCTGTTAATTTGGGGGGAGCTTCGAACCCAAAGTAAACAGAGCCAACAAAAGTAAAAAAAAGATTGTGCAGTATTTTAAATATGGGTGCAAATAGAAATAAGAAAAAGTGAATTCGAAGTAGATTTCCACGAGAGAAACTCTGACTCTTTATATAGTCCTCGAATGCATCCTTCGGCGAAGCAAATACATTTGCGAGTAATTTAATCTCTTGTTTATCTGTAGCTTCTAAGGTCATTGGGTAAATTTTATATGTCATCCCCGAAATTTTCTGTCGGGGATCTGTAGAATTTGAGATTCCCGATATCGCTTGGCGGTCGTGGCGTCAGCGGGTGGAAACTCGGGAATGACAACTGGAATCACAGGTATAATTATTATACTATTCTACAACAAACTGTTATTTTAATTCCAGAATTTTCTTCTATCCCAATTTTTCAATCGAATATAGTTTAGTCTTCTAATAATTTGTTGATAGCCTTTTTGAAATCAGTCTCTAATTCGGGAGCGGGCTTAATCTCGACACAGAAATGGGGGTCTTCGAATGGGTTTTCGTAAACTAGATTGTTAAAGAATTTCTTACCATCGAGTGGACTTGTGTATTCCTTGTAAATATCAAGCGATACAAACCGAAATCCATTTTCTTCGAACCTCATAGCAGGACGAAAGGAATCGATGTCTACTATCCTACAATCATCGCTTGCATAGGCGACTGCCCACACAAATCGAATTCCTCGGCAAAGTAGAATCAAATTTCCTTTCTTTATCTTTTCAATATTTTCCCATTTAGATAGTTCACTGAGTTCACCATAAACGCTATGAGTTGAACTCGGTGCAGAGAATGCTTTGCGTTTAATAATATTTTCAAACGTATTGTATAGGTTTACTCTAAATATACTCATATCAAATCCTGTTGCATTTTAATTCTTCCTTTAAAATCTGACAAGTCAAAAAAACACATAGTTTATGAATCCTTACGTCAAATCAACAATATCCGCTTCATCTTTTTTTACTAAGATTAAATACAAAGACGGAAGAACTGTTAAAATTAAAATCATAGCAGATGTTAATCCGCCGACGATTACAGTTGCGAGTGGTCTTTGGACGTCAGACCCTACACCCGATGCTAGAGTGGCAGGGATAAGTCCGAGTAACGCAAGTAGCATTGTCATTAGCATTGGTCTTAGCTGAATGACTGCTGCCCTTCCAACAGCTTCTTCGATTGTTATGTTAGAGTTATCGCGCATAATATGATTTGTCCGCGAAACGAATAACACTCCTGCCATAGTAGCAATCCCAAAGAGAGAAATGAAACCCACACCCGCTGATACGTTAAAATAATATCCGCGTAGAAGCATTGCAATCACACCTCCGATAACAGAGAGAGGAATACAAGCGAGTGCAACGGATACATATCGTAAATTTCTATACATGATAAATAGAACTCCGAAAATAATAGCAACTGTAATCGGAATTACTTTTGCAAGCTTTGCACCTACACGATTTAAGTTTTCGTATTGTCCCCCATAAGAAATTTTATATCCATCTGGAACTTTTATTTTCTCTTTTACTTTCTTTTGTAATTCAATTACAAATCCACCTTGGTCACGTCCACGAACGTTAGTTCTCACAGAAACGTTTCTGCGACCTTCTTGGCGGAAAATCATGGTTGGTCCATCAATTAATTTTACTTCCGCTAATTGAGAAAGTGGAATCCTCTCTCCCGAGGGAGAAATGATGGGAACGTTTTCGACAGCTTTTACTGTAGACCTATATTCAGAGGAATAACGAACTACAATTCCAAATCGCCAGGGTCCTTCGTATAATGTGCTGATGCGTTGTGCGCCAATGGCTGCTTCAATGACTTGCTGGATTTTGCTTACATTAATTCCATATCGCGCTGCGACTTCTCTGTTTATCTTCACTGACAACTGAGTAGAATTTCCTTCTTGCTCAATACCATACTCACTGGCACCCTGCATTTCTTTTACAATATCGAGAATCTCAACTGCAGTCTTTCGCATGACGTCTAAATCAGCGCCGGAAACGAAGATCGCTAAATCGGCAATCGTTCCTGTAATAGCCTCGGAGAGGTTATCCATAATTGGCTGCGAGAAACTAAATCGCACTCCAGGGCAATTAATTTCCAAATCATTCTTCATTCGAATTAAGAGTTCCTGCTTACTTATCTTTTCATTCCACGAAGAATAATCCTTTAATCCAATTAATATCTCTAGACGATTGGAAGGAAGTGGATCCGTTCCATCATCATTTCTACCCATTTGCGTCAAAATGACATTAACCTGTTCATTCTTAGAAATCACTTCTCGCATTCTAGGAATTACTTTTCTTGCTTCTTGCAAATGGATACCGACAGGGAAATAAGCGCGAATATTGAATCCGCCTTCATCTAACTCTGGCAAGAATTCACTCCCTATCTTCCAAACTCCGAGAGCCATAACTAAGACTACGATTACTGATGCAGCAGCAACAGTTTGCTTGGAGCGTCTAATCAACTCTACGATCAAAACTGAATACTTCTTTTCTAACCAGTTGTAAATAGGGTTATGCCACTCAATCGGTCCCGGGTTTGCTGACTCAAAGTATTTTTTATACATCATAGTCATCATAACAGGAATTACTGTGAGGGAGAATATCATGGATCCCAAGATCGCATAAGCGATAGTAAACGCCATTGGTTTAAATAAACGTCCTTCAATCCTCTCAAAAGAAAAGATTGGTAAATAAGCCAATACGATAATCATAATAGAAAAGAAAATCTCTGAGCCCACTTCGGCAGCGGCACTTGTGGTAAATACATTTATACCAATTACCTTTTCTTCTTTCTCTGCATCTCGATAGCGCCGCATGATATTTTCCACCATCACCACTGCACCATCTACAATAATCCCAAAGTCAATCGCACCGAGAGAAAGTAAGCTGGCAGGAATTCCTGTTAAGTCCATCATGATGAATGCAAATAGCATAGACACAGGAATCGTAGTTACCACAACAAGAGAAGCTCTAATACTACCAATAAAGAAAATCAAGACGAGGGTAACAATACTTACCCCTTCGATCAAAGTTTTTGTAATCGTGCTAATTGTATACTTAACCAGATCACTTCTATCGTAGGTATTTCGAATTCGAACTCCCTTAGGCAGATAATTCTCGTTAATCTCTTTCACTTTGTCGCGAATCTTTACTCCCATTTCATTTGAATCACCCCAGCGTCTCATTGCTATTAGCCCCTGAACACTGGACTCTACTTCAATGCGAGGCGACCCATCGTCTTGGTTTTGAAATACATAACCCAATACACCGCTTGGAAGGGAAGGAAATACTTCGACTGATGCAATATCTCGCACGAACACAGGAACACCGTTTATTTCTTTGACTACAATGCTTTCTATGTCTTTGATTTCTCGAATTGCACCAAGGGAACGAATCGCAAAACCTTGTCCCCCCTGTCTAAGAATATTCCCACCGGTGTTTAGGTTATTATCCTCAATAGATTTAATTACATCGGCGACTTCTAACTTATAGCGAATTAATTTATCTGGATTTGTTACGACATGGTATTGTTTTAAAAGTCCACCAAATGTAACGACATCCGCAATACCCGGAATCTGTAAAAGCTTAGGCATTACAATCCAATCTTGAATCGTTCTAAGCTCCATTGGAGTGTGATTCTCTGTTGACTCTAGCACATAACGGTAAATTTCCCCTACCGGAGAACTCATTGGAGCAAGTTGTGGAACTACGTCAGGCGGAAGATCTGCTTCTTTTACTTTTTCGAGTAGCCTTGTTCTTGCAAAGTAATCATCGGTTCCATCTTCAAATACGAATTGAAATACTACGAGTCCGTTGATTGTGCGAGAACGTCGAACAATTACTCTTGGGATTGCATTTAAAATACGTTCTATAGGAAGCGTTACGCGCTCTTCTACTTCACCCGCAGCACGTCCGGGAAACTTGGCTACTAATCTCACTTGCGTGTCCGCAATATCGGAATAAGCCTCTTTACGAAGATCCGTCCATGCCCAAATTCCCATGATTACTGTCATTACTCCGAGGAGTATAGTAGGAATGCGATGTTGAATTGCGATACCAATTAATCTGATTATCATAATTTAGTATTCCTTCCTTCCAAAATCAAATAAATATCCAATTTGAAAAATCAATTGCGGATTACGGTAACTGCCCTGTCCATATCCCGCGCCAAGTTGAATGAAAAAACCACCGAGGAGCAAGTCATAAGTAAGCCCAACATATTGCTGATGAAAGTTCGCATATTGCCTTGGTCTGTATTGGTATTCAAGAAGCGTTGCAAGAGTTGGATCCTGGTTTGCAATATACGCACGAATTAAGGTATCTGTGAATGTTTGTGGATAATGGTTGTAACCTGGTATTCCATCTCGATCATACTTATTTTGACCTGCATCTCCTCCATTGACTGGAGGGTTAAAGGGACGAACATTGTATTGCCCGAATACGAGAGAAAAGCTATGTGCAACAACAGAAGTCTTCCAAAAAGAATAACCAATATCTCCTTGAATTCCATTCCAGTGTGACGAATAACGCATTCCAGATGCACGCAAAACAAAATTAGTAAAGTAATAACCTACAGTGACGTTGCCGCTTGCCGGTGAACCAACAGTCCCACCCAATACCCAGAAATTACTATACTTGTCGTTGTTGTCTTTTATGGATTTTTTACTGTTAGTCTCCGCATCGTAACCGGTTAATGGCTCTTTTTCTCTAGCGGCTCTATCTTTTTCAATCTTCGCTTCATTCTCTTGCATGATTTCAATATTCGATTTTTCTTTTTTCTCTTCTTTCGCAGGCTCAGTAGCTTGCGAGAAGATAGATATCGTTAAGAAAAATAATATTAAACCAATCCCCCCTTGCCCCCCTTTCGGAAAGGGGGGTAGGGGGGATTTATCGGTGGTATTCTTGAAAAGTTTTTTATTCATATTAATACCCGAAGCTGAGTCCTTTTAGAAGCATCGCGCCACCGGTTACTACTTCTTCGCCGGGAATGAGTCCTTGCACGATACTTACATTGTCTGAGCCGGAGTTTCCAAGAACAACAGGACGACGGACAAATTCTCCGGGAGTGGTTTGAACAAATACATAAGCATGACCTTCTACTGTAATGACTGAGGTAAAGGGGATAACAGCGATATCCTTCACTTCATCACCAAACTCTACTTTGGCGAACATACCGGGCTTAAATTTGCCTTCTTTATTAGGAATAGAGACTCTCACCTTTACAGTTCTTGTGAGTGGATCTACGTTATCCCCGATTGCATCTGCTTTTCCTTTGAGAGTAAGTTCAGGAAAAGACGCAAAGTGAACTTTAACATCTTTTCCTTTTTTAACAACGCTCATATTGGTTTCAGGAATATCACAAATAAGCCAGACTAGGTTCGAGTTTACGAACTGTAATTCGCTCGGATTAAAACCAAGTGCGCGAAGCTTTCCTTCAAACTCAGAAGTTTCTGCCTGAGCACTGTTGACTGCCGCCTCTGCTTCTATAATATCTTTTTGGGTTGCTACTTGATTTTTAAACATATCCTGCACACGATTTAAGTTCTTAGTTGAGCGGATAAGAGAGGTTTTGCTCACTTGGTAAGATGCATAGATTCCGTTGATGTCTGGAGATTCAAATAGAACGATTCGTCCCCCCGATACCGAAGTGGAGATACTTGCTATTACCCGTGATGGAGCGGCTATGGATATAAAGCCTTCGCCTTCTCCAAATTTGGATACTTTGATTTGAGTGAGTCCAGGACTTTCCGGATCAAACTTAATTCGGACTCCTTCTTCTGTAATCACAGGGCGATAATTCTTGGGCGGCTCTACGTGGGCTTTTTTGCAGGATACAAAAAAAGAATTGGATAGTATCAGTAAAATGGGTAAGGCAACTCCTGTCATTTCGAACTTACGAAAGAAAAGGAATTGTGAAAACGAATGTGTAAATTTACTCTTTTGTGTTTGTGAGAAATCTATTTGTCTTAGAACTATTTGCATTAAGGAGGATAGACCTCTCACTCTGGATGTTAACGTTGCTTCGCTACTTCCTACTATAGAGGTTCGAGGTGACCGGTATAAAGCTTTTATATTTTTAATATTATTCATTTTAGTTTTCCTTTATTCAAGTGGTTGAATGTTTAAAATATTTTTACCGACGGAGTAATTTAGATTTTCAATGGATTCTACTCGGTCGATTTGAAGTTTGAGCATTTGTTGAATACTGCTTCGATAAGTCTCAAAAAAGTCGGCAAACTCTATAATGGTAAGATAACGTTTTTCGTAATTCGAAATCATTAACTGCGCCAAATTCGTATAATCCTCAGTGAATTTGTTTTTAAAGCTTTGATAGAGTCTATCTTTTTCGAGGACGCGGTTAAATACAATATTCACCTCATTCTCTGCTTGCAATTTTTGATTTTGCAATTCGGATCTTCTTGTCAGAATGTTTTTTTCCGCTGCTTCAATATTACCCTGATTTCTATCAAAGATAGGAACGGAGAGTTGCGCTGTTATCCCCCAATAGTTTGGATACGCCGTTCCATTTCTATTGTAATAAGGACCGAAGGAAAGATCGGGAATTGCATTTGCTTGTTGGAGAGCAAGGTTTGCTTCTTCCAATTTAAGAGCTTGGATGGCAATTTTTAAATCAGGTCTATTTTCAAATGCATCGTCTAGGACTTTGTTTAATTTTAAATCAGTGAGTTTCACATCATCTAAAACTTTTGCGTCAATCTTAGGAACAAAACTCGCATCAGCCATTGATGGGTTATTTAAGAGTATCCGCAGCGAGGCTTCTCTTTGTCTAATCTGAACGACTGCTTCTGTTCTTTCATTTTCTAGAAAAAACAAAAGAGCTTTTAGACGAAGCATTTCCGCCTGTAAAACAGCTCTTTTTTCGTAGGCTTTTTCGAGAGAGGTTACTGTTTTTCTAAGAGCGGCAATACTACCGTCGTAAAACTGAATCGACTGACGTAAGAAATGAATTGCAAAGAAACTACTTCTGAGTTCAAATTTTAATCCACGGAGTAAATCGTAGAATTGTTGCTCGCTAATAGCTTTGTTTAGCTCTGCAACCTTTGTTCTTTTTTCAATTTTTCCGCCGAGTAAAAACAATTGTTGGATTTGAATAGCTGTTTGTCCGTTTCTAGTCGTATCAAAATAGCGCTCTGTTCGATCGTTGAATATACCTTGGTCGAAAGAGATATTTGGATTGGCGTAAAGTTTTGCTTGGATAATTCCGGCTTTCTTTACATCAATTTCGAATTTAGCAGCTAGCAAACGAAGGTTATTCTTTAAAAAAGTTTCTTCTGCTTCTTTCAAAGTAAGAGAATAATATTTAGTAGTCTCTTGCCCGACTAGTGTAGTTGCCATTGCATAAATGAATAGGCAAAGAAATAGAAACTGTTTCTTATTTTGAATTGTATTTAATATCCACATGAATACATATATCTCCTTTAGCGCTTGTTGCAAATGAATTGCATGGAAATGAAATGATATGGGATTAGCAGAATTAGCCGCAGAGTCACGGAGGCACAGAGAAAAGCATTTTCAGGGAATCATCCCCAATCAAATCTCTTTCTACAAAATCCCTAACAAGTAGGGGGAGGGAGACTGATTAAGCGATAGGATAAAAGTTTTGAAGTTACAAATTTTACAGAAAATAAAACAATAGAATCAAAATTGAATTGCTGAAAGCATTCAAGGGCAAAATTCTTTGAGAAGTATTGATCGTTTATGTCACCCGCTCTACTATGAGCGCGCATGGTAGAATAAAGACTGTAATCAGAAATCACATCTTGGTATTCGGTAGTGTCTTGTGAAAAATAGTCTTCAGGTGTAGTTAGATTAAGAGGAATCAGGCTGATAGTTAAAAAAGCAGTAATCAAAAAGTTAAAAGAAAAAACGCTTTTAAGAAGTTTGATTTTCATACTCGACTGACCTTTGAACAAAGTTTAAGAATTCATTGTATTGTCAAACTCTTTCAAAATTAAATTTTTCGGGGATGACAGACGAGGGTTTCTCTATAGTTTGTTTAGATTCAATCCTTCTAGCAAGGATGAGGGAGTTTTTTCTATGAAAGTAAATTTTATAATTCTACTCGTGGCAATTTCTTTGTCCCAAATTGGATATTGTTCTACAGACCAAAAGAAAGTCCAGGTGGATGAAAATTTTTTTAAAGATTGCATGGAGACAATCAAGGAAAAAGAAAAATGCGAAGCCCTGGTGAAAAAAAGCGAAGACAGAGAAAAAGAGAACGAAGCCAAGAAAAATAAACTCACAGAAGAGCAAATGGCAGGTCTTGAAATTAGAGATAACTTCAAAGATAGAATGATGGGCAAATCAAAATTAGGCGTCATAACTTCCTTAGGTGAACCAGATGAAAGAACACAAGATGGAAGTGGACAAGAATTTTTCTTCTACCGTAAGCCATTGACCCGCTACAGCGCAGAGCATGATCCCGATAAAGAAATCGTTGTAGTTTTTCGAAGAGAATTCGTAATCCGAGTTCTTCACACTCCACCAGACTCCACTCCCAAAAGTAGTTTCCCTTTCTTAGGTGATAAACCCAAAGGGAAGAAGTGAGGATTGGTTTCGTATATGCTTTCGATATGCTTACCTATAACGCATTCATTGTCTAGCTGCCTTAGCTTCCGTTTGTAGGAATTTGATAAGGGCGGCGCCGGTTTCTGTTTTAAAGAAGAGAGCTTTGTTGCGTTTATAGAATCGCTTTTCTTCTTTTGTTGCCTGGTGTTTTAGGTAATCGATGAAGACGGGATCATTTTTCTTTCGCCAGTTTTCGTCTTGTTTAGCTTCTCTTTTGATACTTGCAATGGCTTTTTTGGCATTCATTCCTAGATATAATTCTTCATTGAGCCCAAAGTATCTATGCAATTGAAAGTCGTCTGCCTTCATTAGAAATTGTTCTAGCTTACGAATTTCGGCTAGGTTTCGCTTGCTCTTTTCTCGGAAGGCTGTTCCTCGCAAGATGATGTCAATTTGATAGAACTGCTCATCGGAAGGCTTTACTGACTGCTTGTCTATAAAACGCTTCCTTGGTAAATAGTATTCAATCTCCTGTTGAGACATATTGCGTTTAAATTCTTCAACGCGAGTCAAATTTCTTTTATATCTTGCTCTTTTTGAATGCGTATCTGACGATATGCTTAAAAATGTAGCAATATGCAGAATAACGAAAAACAGTCCTGCATGAGTTATAATTCCTTTGAACGCTTTTTTAATGCATTTGTTTGCCATTTCTGTCCCTATTTTTAGTTTATTCTAAGCGAAATTCAATGATTCGAGTAAAAACTAAGCATTTTTTGCGATATAATTACAGTATCGGGAACTCTTAGAAAATATGGCACCGATTTTGCATTGGTAGTATCAGCAGCAGGAGATCAATCACAATGAAAAAAATTCTAACCCTTATCCTTTTTAGCCTAACAACAGTTCTTTTAGCAGATAGTGAACTTGCAACAGTTGACCATATCGTTAAAAACAGTAGACCTGCTGATCTCCCAAACATCGCTGCAAATTACAGTGCTCTTGGAAGCACTCACCAAATCAAAGGTGATTATGCAAATGCACTCATTAACTACAAAAAATCTCTTCAAATCCGTAAAGCAATTGGCTTAGACAAAACACAAGGTTATGCAACTATTTTATTCTTAACTTCGATTGTTGAGCACAAGCTTGGTGATTCTTGTAAAGCTGCTGAGAATGTTAAAAAAGTAATCAGCATTTACAATTACTTAGGAATGGTGGATGATGCAAGTGTAGCCGAAGCAGAAGGCTTAAAAGAATTCAAATCTGCTTGTGCAAATCTAGTTTCTCAAAACTAACCCAGTATATTTCTCCGATCCTTTAAAAAAGGGAATCTATCTCTTAAATCCTTTACCTCTTTGGAGGATATTCTGGCTCTCAGGATGTCCTCCTTTTTAGTTTCAAGCACTTCTCCCTTTCCTGTCGCATCAAAAAAAGCAGAATGCCCAGTATGATACAGCTGATTCTTTCTGCCTGCATATCCAACTCGGTTGACTCCAAATACATAGGCTTGGTTTTCTATCGCGCGCGCTTTTAGGAGAGTTACCCAATGATCAATCCTAGCCTCAGGCCAGTTCCCAACTACGAGATAGAGGTCAGTGGTTCCTGCCGTTTTACGAAATACTTCCGGGAAACGAAGGTCATAGCAGATGAGTAAACTAATATGAAATCCATTTAGTTCAAATGTTTCTGTTCTATCGCCAGCAGTAAAAAATTTATCTTCTTCTGCAAAAGAGAAAGGGTGAATCTTGTGGTATCTATTCGTGATTATCCCCGAAGGTCTTGCAATTGAAAATGTGTTAAAGGGCATTCCTTCTGGATTCGCTTCTATCCAGCTACCGCCTATTGCTGAGCCAGTCTTTCGTGACATCTCGATTAGAAACTTTTCTGTTATACCCATTAAAGGCTCAGAAAATTCCTGACTCTTCATTGTAAATCCTGTTGCGAATGTTTCGGGTAGAACGATTAGGTCTGGCTTAGAGTCAAGCTTTGATAGAGTATCTCTTATCTTTTGAAAATTTGCTTCTTTATCTTCCCAGACAATGTCTAATTGGACACCAATGATATTTAAGAATCGATTCATTTTCTATAGATAAACACAAACGAGAGAGTAAACAATAATCCCAAAAATCCAATCACGCCTAATAACGATTTGTCCCAAGTAGTAAATAGAGTTCCATTTCTTACTTTTCGCGTCTCTGCTGCGTGAGTATCTTCCTCTGGTTCAAAGCTACCACCTACAACAGAAATATCTATTGATGTAGTGTCTGGATACTTTACGCGCACCGCTCCGAGTCCTTGTGGTATATTGTCCTTAATCTCTTCTTTTGAAATGGCTCCTTTAAAATCTAACTTCATGTCTTTCGGTTTAAAGAATATAACGCGAGGAGACTTTTTATCTTCAAAGCTATTTTCGTCTTTAAAGGAAACGTCAGCTAAAGACTTTGCGGGTAACGCATACGAAATTTGTAATTCAGATGCTCCGGGTAGTATTGGTCTGTCAATTAGTTTGCCTTTTACCCCATCTGTTAGAGTCAATGGAATTGCCATCTTGGAATCCCCTTGTTTTAATTGACCGAAAATCTCTGTTGCCTCTTTGGGAACATAGACTTCGAGGAGGGCTTGTTTATTGTAAAATGACATCGGTGGGTTTGTTTGATTTTCGATTAGAAAGATTTTATACACTCGAACTGTGTTCTCTTCTCTCAGAATTTGCATTAAACTCTTTACGTCCATATTCTTAAACTCAGGAGTAACTTCGTAGACAGTAATTTCTTGCACTTTAGTTCTAAACATCGGAGCAGGGGGAACCATCTTATTGTAATTAGCCCCTTTGTAATTCACTTGAATCAATACAGGAGCTCCGTCTGGAGCATTCACTTTTTCTAATACAAAGTCTCCTTGCTTGTCTTTGAATTCACCAATGGGAGTCATTCCACCTTCTAGAGCGATTAACTTGATAGTATCCGCTCTTCCGATTCCACCACTCGTTCCGTTCTTTAAAGAAATTTTTAGATTTAATTCTTCTGATCCCAATTGGGAAAAGAGAGCAACAAAGAATACGAAAAATATTTTTAGTCTTAGCATAAAATCATAGTTTAAAAGATAGAATTTTTGTAAAAGAAAATAAAGAATCACTGACTCTGCGAGACCATGAGTTTCTCACAGAGTGCAAGGAGAACACAGAGAAGCGTAAGTAAAAATAAACCTCTTAGTGAACTCTGTGAGAAATCGTTCTTTCACTTTTTTTTAAAAAAGTTTCTTTTAATAAAAAAAAGTATTGCTATTTTTTTAAAACTGATGTATACATGTAGATACTGAAGACGAAATCAAAGAGGTTGAATCTGAAGCAAGAGTTCCAAGGGAACGAGATTTCAGGCCTGTCATAAGACAACAACCGAGCAAAGATATGGTCAACAGTGAAAATTAACTAGATAATTTATAATGGAAGGAGTGTTATTTGATTAAGAATTTTTTCACAGTTTGCATCATTGCCCTTTCTCTAGCAAGTGTTAGTCTATCTGCCTGCGATGGAAAAGGCAAGTTAGTAGAAGACAGAAGTTTGACAGATTTTTCTACTAAATAGTTTCACTTGAATAGTCGCGTAGTGCAATGCTACTCGACTATTCCAAGAAAACTCTCTCTCGCCTATCGTCTCCATTTAATTCAAAATAATACTTTCTAAATTCTTCATAGTCTTTGCTTATTTGCTTTGTGCTTTTATTATTAATGTCTGCAATGTATTGATCCAAATAGTCTTCAAAGATTTGAAATTCGAATAACCCTGTTTTCTTTAATTCAGCAAAAGCAATCGAGTCATAGCGGATAATCCTAAATTCCCCCGGAATGCCTTTTAGTCGAATGGAATTGTATTTTGTTTTAGGAGTATCGTTTGTAGGAAAAAAATGAATATGAACATTTCGTTTAAATAGATAAGAAATTGGTGCAGGTTTCTCATGTCCTACTTTGCTTCGTATGCTTATCTTTTGGTGCGCGATGAATTCATCTGTTAGACCAGTTACGGATTCGATGGCTACTTTCGGATTTAAGTAATAAGCAAGCATTGCCTGTGAGCCACCGTAGGCGATATTAATTTCTTCGTCTTGAAAATACTTCGCAAACGGAAGAAGAGCGAGCTTTAGTTGATACACGCTTTTTAGTTTATAGACATCACTTTCATTTGTGATATTGTCCACGATAGGATGCTTTGTTCCTTTGTAAGGATTGTTATAGAAGACTGTGCAGATAATCACGAGTAGACTTAGAACATTTCTTACCTGCTTAAATTTCATTCTAAATAAAAAAAGCTCTGTAGTCAAATAAAGCATTGGAGTAATTGGAATGAGTAGACGGGCAAACATAAAATCACCGCCAATCTTAGTGAGATAAAGTATGTATAAAAAAGAAGGTAGAAAGAAAAGTAAAAAGATTCTCACATAGAAATTGTCTACTTTACTTTGTCCTGAAATGATTTTCTTAAGAGAAAAAGATGGCTCTAGTCGATATAGACTACGATGCTTTAAACGGAGTTTTCTTCTTCTCGCTTTATAACGAGAGGAAAATAAAAAAAGAAATACATATCGCGCTTTCGAGCTAATCTTAAATAGCCGCAAGAACCAGAGAAGAATCAAAAGAAAGGGAATGTATAAAACAAAGTAAGAATTAAAATAAAGAAGCGTATATCTAAATCCTTGCTCCAAATAGGTATCCATTCCTGATTTTGCATAGAATGTATTTGGAAAAAACCAACCATAATAACTATATCTCCAAAACCAATAAGGCAAAAATACAAAGATAAAAGGTAATTGCAATGCAAATTGATTTGTGAAATAGGTTTTGTAATCAGTGTGTCTGTATTTGAATAATACAACATAGAGAACGGCAAACGAATAAAAAAGTGCCCCATCCGGTCTAGTCATAATAGAAAGAACCAATAGAAAAAAACCGGTTAATAAATGTAAGCCTCTATCGCTTAAAAGTAAAAATACATTTCCTGTTAAAATTAAAAAAGTAAAAAGGGAAGTCTCGAGTCCACCGGTTGCAAAGATTTGACCATGTGAATGAAGTGCAAAGCCCGCAAATGCAATCGGAAAATAGAAAGACTTATATTGATTACCCGCTTTGATCTGGTAAATCGTTGTGCCTGTTTTGTAAAGGACGACAAGAGTGAGGAAATAAAAAAGAATTCCGAGTGCAGAGGAAATATGAATTGGATCGAGTTTAAATAGCATTCCAATGGAGAGTAGAATTGTCCAGAGAAAGTTCGTGAATCCTTCTACATATTCTCCTGCATTATATACAAGTCCGAGTCCATCGTTTAGATTCTTTGCATACCGAAACGATATGAATGCATCATCGCATACCCAATGTTGTATAAATGCTTTGTAAATAGCAAAGATTCCAATCCCTATACTTAGATAGAGAGAAGTAATTTTGGAATTTAAACTGACTGAATATTTTTTGGAATACAAGATTTCCCCTTTGATATTTATCTTTATTTTAAAATGATTGTAGTCAATCTTGATTTAGCATGAAGAAAAAGATCGCACTTGTGTCTCCCATATTTTCGCCTGCCATATCAGGTGGAGCAGAGAAGCACGCCTTGAACTTTGCAGAGCTTTTATCTGATGAATATGAGTTAGAGATAGTAACGACACAAGCCCTAGATTATATTACATGGAAAAATGTAATTCCAGAATCACAAGAAAAATATGGTAGATGTCTAGTTCGAAGATTTCCTGTTAAACAAACTCGTAATATAAAATCATTCAACCGATTTCATGCCAAGCTAATCAACAAGCTTCCCAATATCAGTGATAACGAAATGTCCTCCTGGTTAAAAATGCAAGGACCTTATTGTCCTGCCCTAGTCGAGTTTATAAATAAAAATGAAAAATCCTACGAGGTATTTATTTTTATGACTTATCTCTATTATCCAACGATTTACGGAATCGAAAAGATTAAACACAAATCTATTTGTGTAACTACTTTGCATGACGAGCCGCCTGCTTATTTTCCTGCGTTTAAAAAAACACTAACAGATGAAATCACCTATTCGTTTAATACTCCCGAAGAAAGAGACCTATTTAAAAAAATCTATTCCTATGAGCCTACGAATTATTCTGTCATTGGTTTACATATTGATCCACCGGTAATTCCATCTTTGCCGAAGCCGGAATTTGATTATATAGTCTATATTGGTAGAATTGATGCAGGCAAAGGCGTATTTACCCTTATCGAACAATTTACAGCATGGAAAAATAAAACCAATTCTAGCGTTAAATTAATATTAGTCGGTGGAGGTGAGCATGAAGACGCACCGAAAGAAGATGTTTTATTTACTGGATACATTTCCGAAGAAGAAAAGATAAATTATTTAAAACATGCACTTTTTTTAGTAAATCCATCTCATCTAGAAAGTTTTTCTATTGTAGTTATGGAATCCTGGCTCTTAGAAGTTCCTGTATTGGTAAACAGTGAATCTGAGATTCTACGTGCTCATTGCAATCGAAGCAATGCAGGTCTTTATTATTCAGACCAGGATAGCTTTTCGGCTACTATGGATTATCTCCTCGCCCATCCTGAGAAACGAGTTAAAATGGGAGTCAATGGTAAGCATTATGTCGAAAAGAATTATACACGAGAGATTGTGAAAAAGAAATTATTCAATTTAGTTGAATTAGTAGGAAACAAAAATGCATGATTTATCCAGTCTAAAAGTAAAATTCAATAGCCCGCACAAAGATGTAGAAGAGTTTTACAATACCAGCATTCAACTAAAATACTATGGCTGTGAAATAGAATTTAAGTCAGAAGACCATTTACTCGTCAAGATACCAAATGTTACTCCCGTTCATCACGGAGGAGTTGGTGCTGCTGCGGTGAACGGAGGAGTAATCTCTTATCTGTTTGATTTGGCTTTGGGAATGACTGCCTACTTAGTAAAAGGCAATCAATACTCCTTTTCCGCTACTTCTCGAATCAATATTCATCTAAAAAAACCTCTCTTCGCAAACTCAGTATTTGCCTACGCAAGAGTCAAAGAAGTAAAAAGGAATCTTGTCTATTCTGACTCCTGGGTAGAAAACGAAAAAGGCGATATCTGTTCTACAGCAAATGGGGTGCTGTTTACGAAATAAAAAAATCAATTCATTCTAATTTGTCCGAGTAGTTTGTTATACTGAATTCATACTTATTTATCGAGGTGTGATGATGTATAACAACAAAATCAATCTAATTTATAGAAAGGAAATGGTTTCTGAATTAAAAGTAGGCTCTTCTAAAAGTCCGAATAAGCCTGAATATCTATTGGATTTTCTTACCCGAAATAAGTTAAATATTCATTTTAATCTATTTGAAGAATGGGAAGCGTTTACCGCAGAAGACTTTTACCTTGCTCATACGAAGAAGTATGTGGATTCTTTCTTTGCCGGTAAAGAACCATTAGCCTCATCAAATGGATTAAACTGGAATCCCCAATTCGCTGACTCGGTTCGTTATACTAATGCATCTCTATATCAAGCGATAGAGCAAAGCATTTTGTATCCAGAAGTGATTCAGTTTTCTCCTACTTCTGGATTTCATCATGCAAATCCAAATAGTGGGTCTGCATTTTGTTCTTTCTCGGGTCAAGTCATTGCTTCTGTAAAAATATGGAATCAATACAGGCTAAAAGGAGCTTATATCGACCTAGACGGACATTTCGGAAACTCCATCGAAGATTCAAAAGGATTCATCAAAGGATTGAAGGAAATTATTCCCTACAATATAAATCCTTATGGTGCTCACGATGTTTATTTGGAAAATCTAGTTCGAGATTTGACGCGTCTTGCTAATGACCTACTAGCGGGTAAGATTGATTATGTGGTATTCTGTCATGGTGCCGATTCGCATGAATGGGACGATCTAGGTTTTCAATGCACTACTGATGAGTGGTTGAAATGCTCTGAATTGGTTTATCATATGATTAAGCGTGTATCAAAAAAAATGGGCAAGCCTATTCCATTAGCCTTGAGCCTTTTTGGCGGCTATCGTAGTGATGATTATAATTCTGTTCTCAGTCTTCACACTTCTGATCTTTGTAAATGCCTTGATACTTTGTGTGGACAGGATATTCGATATTTGCCGGTGGTGAAGAGGAAGTAAAAATATTCACAAAAATTTACTTCGATTATTCGTCCTTCCTGTTTCTTAGATCACTTAATATTTCATTATTATACATCCAATATCTATATCTGTTGAAATTTCCGCTAATTTTACTAATAGTTTTCTTACTTTTTCAGGATTAATACAAAGAATCCTTTTTTTTAACAATTCCCAATTTGTCCTATCGTTAGAATAAAATTCAAAAATGAAGTTGTCCGAAAAAAGCGGACGACTGAGAATGGAGGATAGTATGCAAAATAAAATCCTAGTCTTTGAAAGTAAAAGCATTCGCCGGATTTGGTATGACGAAGAATTGTATTTTTCTGTTGTGGATGTTGTGGGAGTATTGACGGAATCTAAGGACGATCTAACTGCTAGAAAGTTTTGGAATAAGCTTTCCTAATGTCTTAGAGAAGAGGGAAGTGAAGTGATGACAAATTGTCACCAGTTGAAATTAGAACCAAGGGAAGGGAAACAATATATAAGTTCAGATAGGATAGATTAAATAAATGAAAACAGAAGAAATTAAACAATTATTTAAAGACTTTGAATCCGCTGCTTCTGAAATTGAAGGAGTAGAATGTTGGAGCGCAAGAGAATTACAATTTCTTTTGGGATACAGCAAATGGGAGAACTTTGAAAAGGTAATTCAAAAGGCAAAGGATGCTTGTGAAAATGCAGGAGAAAAAGTTATCCATCACTTTCCTGACGTCAGGAAGGTGATCGAAGCTGGAAAGGGTGCAATTCATGAAATTGATGATATTGCTCTTACACGTTATGCTTGTTATCTTGTAGCACAAAATGGAGATAGTCGAAAATTAGAAATTGCATTTGCACAAAACTATTTTGCTGTTCAGACACGTAGAGCTGAAATCATAGAACAAAGATTACTGGAATATGAAAGAGTCAACGCACGCGAAAAACTCAGTCAGACAGAAAAACAACTTTCAGGAATTTTGTTTGAGCGCGGAGTGGATAACCAAGGTTTTGCGATCATTCGTTCTAAAGGAGACAAAGCCTTATTTCGATTAGCCACAAATCAATTGAAAACAAAATTAGGCGTTCCTGAAAAAAGACCGGTTGCCGATTTCCTTCCTACTATCAGCATCAAAGCAAAAGATCTCGCAGCAGAGATGACTGGACTCAATGTGTAGACGAAGGATTTAAAAGGTCATAATCCAATTGAAAAAGAACATGTAGAAAACAACACTGCTGTGAGAAAAATGCTTTTGGAGCGCGGGATAAAGCCTGAAAACCTACCACGAGCAGAGGATATCAAAAAAATCCAACGCAAACTAGATAGCGATGAAAAAAGCGTTCTGAAAGAAGTTAAAAAAATAAAGAAAAAGAAAAAGTAATATGAAATTAAAATTGAATGGGAAGAGTGTGGAGTCAGTGTAGTGGTAAATCGCAATTAACCAGTAAGCAGTGCTTCCCAGAGAAACTAGGAAGCATTTAGTGAAAAAATTATTTGATGCAGCGAACGTAAGAATTAGCAAATTTGCTAAGACTGTATACTTCGCCGTTGAAGGCGTATAGAAGATATGGATCAGCTAGTAAGTTTGGAGTTTGTGTAGTTGACCAATATAAATAGCCTTGCTTTTTCCAGGAATCTGTTACTTTACCTGTTTGAGCAGCTTTTAATTCTTCCAGTGTTGGTAAACGCATCTTTTGGCTAGCACATTTAGCTTTTGCGTCTTCCCAGTTCATATATCCTAGATTGGCGCTCCAATTTTCGGAACCGACCGAAGGACCTTCATTTTTCTTAACGGAAGCTACTTCGTCTTTTTTGTAGACAGTTGATTTTCCGTCGGAACTGGTGACTATATAGTTTTCCTCTACTTTAACATCATTTATTTCTGTTCCATTCTTTAGAATGACAGTGTTGTCAAAGTCTTTCGATTGAGCAGCTGATTCGAGTGAAGCAAGAACGAAAACAGCCACGATCATTACCTTAAATATTATTAATTTAGTATTCATATCTTTAAATTGCTTAAAGGCAAAGTTTTGTAAATGTTTTTTCTATTTTCTGGTAAATACCTTGAAGAAAATTAGAATTTCTCAACAAGGAAAATCTAGTCTCGTCTAGGGCTAAAAGACGTATGGTATAAATCGCTTCTTATTTAAAAAATGCTGCGCATAATATGGATTTTGCATAAGGGCAGTCTCCTCTTGTTTTATTCTAAAATAGAGAATGCAAAAGTTGCAAAAACTAAAGAATAAGAAGGAAAAGAATGCACTATGCAAAAGAGAAATTGCCGCAATTTCTAAGATTACAATCAAATAGTTTGGGTGGCGTATATATTGGTAGAGTCCCGTTTTTGCAATGCTATCTTTTGAATTGGGATCAAAGACTACTTTTACGTTCCAATTTTCTTTGAGAGTTGTCAGAACACTTACTCTCATTGCAATACACACTGCATAGACTATAAGGCAAACTAATCCTAAAGATAAATCAAAGCTTCTTTTAAGGATGAAAATTTCAAGCGGAACAATTACTAAAAAAGAACTATGGAGCAATACAAATAAAAAGAAAAAAGGTTCTTTCGCGATTTGTAAATTCGGTTGTGATTTTCGTTTGGCTAGATTTTTATTTGCGAGTTTCAATTCAAAGAGACGAAACACAATCGTTATTATCCACACCGAAAAAAAAAGAATTTGGCTTAGTTTTATATCTTCCATTAATTTACACGAATTGTGCAATCGCCTTTTGTTGCAGTCAATAAGTATTGGATTGTATAGAATTTTGAGTTCACTGAAATGACTGGATTTAAAACTAAGTTGCTTCCATTTACTGTGTATTCAGTCGGAACACAGGATTGCGAAAATAATAATACACGAGTAATGGTTACACATCGGATGCTGATTTTATTGCCAGCTATATCATTTGTATAAGGATTCGTATAGAGTAAATCAGAACGGAATGCTTTGGTAGTAATTCCTTCATAGGGTATAGTTTGACTTGTTCCTGATGCAATTGCCGTTTCTGCACCATATAAATTATTGAATGCGCCATAACAATCAACAAAGAAGTCCTGTCCTTCACAATTCGTTCCTGATTTTTTATCGGAACTATTGCATACACCGCCATTATTGGAAACAGATAAGACTCCACTGATGGCTCCGTCTGGCACTTTCATTCTTATTTCTTGGTCTGTCGCATAATCTACAGTTGCTTGTGTGCCATTGAATAAAACGGTATTGCCTGTGGTGGATGGAATGAAATTTTTACCTTTGATTGTTACGACAGTAGGAAGATAATTATTTCCGATAAAGCCTGGCGCACTAGGCGTTGCGAAGGCTGGATTTCCTCGTTTGGGATCTATGCTGTAAATGGTTGGGCTATAAGGTGTTCTTCCACCAACTAGGAATGCTGCATAGGGATTTGTTTTTGTCGTGTCATTTTTGCAGGTTAAAAACGAGCTGAGTAAGAGTAAAAATAAAATTCGAGCTAACATTCCCTTTATTCTAATTGGAAATCCTAAATTGCAAGACATTTTCCTTGCATTTGTTAAACTTTTTCTGACTTGACTTAATCTCAAGTCACGTATGCATTAAGGATAGAGGGTATATATGAAACAACTACTAGTTTTATTTTTTCTAATTACATATTTTAGTCTTTCAGCGCAGACTTCGGCACCAGTTACTCCTGCAAAAACAGAAGCAAAGACGCCAGCCAAATCTCCTGAATCAAAAACTACAGAGGCAAAATCTACAGAAGCAAAACCCGCGGAAGCTAAGGCTCCTGCAAAGAAAGAGCTTCCCCCTTTACAAAAAGATGGAGGCTTCTTCGTGTTAAACAATGTCAAGTGGCAAGCGGATAATATTACTAAAAAAGCATACATAGTTGCCAAAGCAGATTGCGAAAAAGATGGACTTCGTCTTCCTACTCGTGATGAATTGATTGATGCGTATCATTCTAAGTATCCAGAATTTAGAACTCCCGGTGGTTATTATTTATCTGGCAATAGAGTTGCGAGCGATCGGTCTAATATATGGTTTGTGAGTTTTGATAACGGACATCACAATCATGGTTCTCTCACTAGAGAGTTTAATGTGCGTTGTGTAAAGACAGAGGCAAAACAAGCACCAGCCAAAATGGATACACCACCATCGACAGTAGAACCAAAAAAATAATCTTTAAGAATTAAAAAGGACTCCAATGAAAAAATTTCTATCTATATTGCTATTCGTTCTAGTGGGTAATTTCTCATTATTCGCTCAAGAGAAAATTACAATTTCTAGTTTTTCGCCGGAAGGAACTGTTAAAGTTATCAAGCAGGTAAAGGTAAACTTTTCCGCTCAGATGGTTCCTTTTGGAAATCCAAGAGTGAAGACAGATCAATTTGAAATCAATTGTCCTGTAGAAGGAAAAGCAAGATGGATAGATGAAAAGACTTATGTTTATGAGTTTCCAAATAATCTGGAAGCGGGTATTGTATGTAAGTTTCAATTAAAAGCAGATATAAAGACGTTAGCCGGCAAAGAGATTACTGGGAAAAAAGCATTTAGCTTTTCTACAGGTGGACCTGCTGTATTATTTACTAATCCATATGAAGGTGGATCTGTTGACGAAGACCAGATCTTTATTTTAAAATTAGATACAGAAATCAAAGAAAGCAGTCTTGAAAATAAATTGGCATTTGAAATAGAAGGGATTAAAGAGCGAGTAGCCGCTATTGTTGTTAAGCCCTCTGATGCACAGGATATTTTAAAAGCAGAGTTTGGTGAAAAATATAAGACTGAGAAGTTACTCCTTGTTAAATCCAAGCTCCGTCTTCCAAATAAAGCAAAGGTAAGTTTAATTTGGGCAAAAGGAATTGAGTCGAAGTCAGGCGTTAAAACAGACGAAGATAGAATTCTTTCTTATTCTACACGCACTGCATTTACTGCTGATTTTTCTTGCGATAGAGAAAACAAAAATGCTGGTTGTATTCCTATTTCTAATTTTTATATAAACTTCACTAGTCCTATTCAAAAATCTGATTCTAAAAAAATAACTTTAGAGTCAGGCGGTAAAAAATGGAAAGCTAAAATTAGCGGTAGCACAGAAGAAGATTCGGAAGAGGGAACCACCTACGGAATTTATTTTGAAGGACCTTTTCCTGAAGAGACAAAGTTTAAAATTAATATTCCTGATTCTTTAAAAGACGATGCAGGAAGAAAACTGACAAATGCAAATAAATATCCACTCGAAATCAAATCAGATAAATATCCTCCACTAGCCAAATTCTCAGGAAGCTTTGGAATCATTGAATTAGAGGCAGAACCACTGTTACCCGTTACCCTTCGAAATCTAGATAAAGAAGTAAAAGCAAAAGTAATTAAAATGACTGGTGAAGGCGGAGGATTCTTTAGCAATCTATTCGGGAAGAAAATCAAGATTACCCCCGAGAATATTCTAATATGGCTACGAAAAGTTCACAAGGCAGAGAGGGAAAAATCTATATTTGCCGGTGAAGTCAATACTAATAACTTTACCATTCCGAAACCAAATGGAGAAAAGGCATTCGAAGTTGTTGGTATTCCTTTAAAAGAGCCTGGATTTTTTGTGGTAGAGATTGAAAGTGAAAAGCTTGGTAATTCTCTTTTAGAAAAAAAAGGAAAGATGTATGTTCCAACTTCTGCACTTGTAACAAATATGGCTGTGCATTTTAAATGGGGTGCAGAGAGTTCAGTTGTCTGGGTAACTTCTTTAGATAAAGGAGAGCCAGTAAACGGTGCGAAAATTTCCATTCGAGATTGTAAAAATGCAGTCTTAGCAGAAGGACAAACAGACGCGAGTGGTATATGGAAATTAGGCGGAATCGCTCAGAGTAAAGTTCCGAATTGTTCTTATAATTCCTACGACAATGGACTTCTTGTGATTGCGGAAAAAGATAAAGATTTATCCTTTGTGCATTCTGGCTGGGACAATGGAATTGAAAATTGGAGATTCAATCTCTCCGGCTCTTCTTATGAAGGAAATACAATTGCGCATACTGTGTTAGACCGCACACTTCTTCGTGCAGGTGAGACAGTTCATATGAAGCATATTCTGCGTAGCCACAGCATGAAGGGATTGTCTTATCCTGTCGCACCAATACTACCAAGTAAAATGAAAATCACTCATGTTGGAACAAATCAAGAATACAGTCTGAATCTAAAATGGAACGGAGGATTCTCTGAGTCAGAATGGAAGATTCCAAAGCAAGCTAAACTCGGAACGTATACCATTACCCTCTTCAAAGGGGATAAGGCATATTACACCGGAGAATTTAAAGTAGAAGAATTCCGTGTTCCTCTAATGAAAGCAATTGTAAAAGGTCCTTCTGAAGTATTGGTCAGACCAAAGTCTTTTTCTGTAGATTTAATTGTAAATTATCTATCCGGCGGTCCTGCTGGAGGAATGGCTGTAAAAGTAAAATCCTGGTTTAGGGATACAAGCATTCGTGAGTTCGAAGGATTTGAAGATTATGTATTTGCCAATGGAAGACTCAAAGAGGGAACTCGCAAATTAGCGTCTACTCGCAATTATTCAGACGATGAATACGAAGACCAGGAAGGAAATGCGAATGCAGGAAATCCAAGCATTAAGTCACAGGATTTGTCTTTAGATAAATTAGGGGCAGCTAAAGCGGATATTAAAGATATACCGCAAAAGGATAGCCCACAGGAAGTAGTGACAGAATTAGAATACAGAGATCCAGTCGGTGAAATTCAAACTGTTTCAACCACAATTCCAATCTACCCGGGAAGATATTTAGTTGGTTTAAAATCGGAAGGCTGGGCTGCAACAAAAGACGGAGTAAAGATATTTGCCGCTGTTGTGGATAATACTGGTAAGCCAAAAGCTGGTGTAGATGTATCGATTGATTTACTAGGACGTAAAACAATCACTCATAGAAAAAGACTCGTAGGTGGATTTTATTCCTACGATTCAGTAGAAGAAGTTACAAAACATACAACTTTCTGTAAAGGTAAGACTGACGCAAAAGGTCTATTGGTCTGTAAAAAAGAATCTCCCATTACAGGAGAAGTAATCTTTCAAGCCTCCATTGAAGACAGTGCGGGTAATGATGTGTTTGCTTACAGGGAAGTATATGTAACAGGGAAAGATTCCTGGTTTAATGTTTCCGATCACGATAGAATGGATATTATTCCTGAAAAGAAAGTCTATGAATCCGGTGAGACTGCAAAGTTTCAAATTCGTATGCCATTTAAAAATGCGACGGCACTCGTCAGTGTAGATAGAGAAGGCGTGATTGATTATTATATCAAACAAATCAGCTCTTCTAATCCTACTATCGAAGTTCCGGTTAAGGCAAATTATGCGCCAAATGTATTTGTCTCAGTCCTCGCTGTGCGCGGAAGAGTTGGGGAAATTAAACCAACTGCGATGGTAGATTTGGGTAGACCATCTTACCGTTTTGGAATTGCTGCTATTAAAGTAGGTTGGAAGTCTCATGAACTAAAAGTAAGTGTGAAGACAGATAGACCTATGTTTAAAATCAGAGAAAAGGCAACCGTTACGATTAACGTTAAACCTGCGGATGGAAGTCCATTACCGGTTAACAGTGATGTTGCGCTAGTGGCTGTAGATGAAGGACTCTTAGAGCTAATGCCAAACAATACATGGGAGCTTTTACGTGCTATGATGAATGAGCGCGGTCTTGAAGTAAATACCTCTACTGCGCAAATGCAAGTCGTGGGTAGACGACATTACGGCTTAAAAGCATTACCCCCCGGAGGCGGTGGAGGAAAAGATTCTAGCAGAGAATTATTCGACACACTTCTTCTTTGGAAAGGGAGTGTAAAATTAAATGCCTCCGGACAAGCAGAAGTGCAAGTTCCTTTAAATGATTCCCTTACAAGATTTAAGATTATAGCCATTGCAACAGGTGGAGAAAAATACTTTGGAACAGGAAGCACATCGATTCGAACAACACAGGACTTGATGTTACTCCCCGGCTTACCGCAATTAGCCCGTGAAGGAGATTTGTTTAATCCTTCCTTTACAGTGCGCAATGCTACTGAGAAAGCAATGAAAGTAGAAGTTGCCGGAACTGTAATTGGGTTACCTGAAAAAATAGAAGCAAAGTCCATTTCATTAGAAGCAGGCGAAGCAAAAGAAGTTTCCTGGTCGATTAAAATTCCATTTGGGGTAGAGAAGCTTGTCTATGAATTTTCTGCTAAATCAGAAAGCGGCACAATGGACAAAGTGAAATTCACGCAGAAGATTGTGCAAGCAATTCCTGTTCGAGTGCAACAGGGAACTCTACTACAACTAGAAAATGAATATGCAATGACAGTAGAGAAACCATCCGAGGCACTTCCCGGTAGAGGTGGGGTTAATGTAGTGTATTCGAAGAGTCTCTTGGAAAGTCTAACAGGAATCCAAGACTATATGAAAAAATATCCTTACACCTGCCTCGAACAACAAACTTCAAAATTGATTGTATCTAGAGACAAGCAGGGCTGGCAAAATTTAATGAATGCATTGCCATCTTACTTGGATAGTGATGGACTTGCAAAATTCTTTCCAAGTAGTTTATACGGCAATCCAACATTAACCGCTTATCTACTTGCTATCTCCAATGAAGCAGGACTAGAAATTCCCGCTGAGAGTAAAGACTTTATGCTTACCGGACTCAACAGTTTTGTAGAAGGAACACTCTATCGAGAAAGTTCTCTGCCTACTCCTGATTTAACGATTCGAAAGTTAAATGCAATCGAAGCACTTGCCCGTTACGGAAAAGCAAAGCCCGAACATCTAACAACTCTTTCCATTCAGCCAAACTTACTTCCTACATCGGCTGTGCTTGATTGGTGGGGTATTTTGTATAAACTACAAAGCATTCCAAAACGAAATGAGCATATTACACAGGTAGAGCAGATACTCAGGAGTAGACTCAACTTGCAGGGAACTACCATGAAATTCACAACAGAGGATAATGATTCTCTCTGGTGGCTAATGGTATCTTCCGATCAAAATGCAGTAAGACTTTTACTGAACCTCGTCAACTTAAAAAAATGGAAAGAAGATGTTCCTCGAATTGTAAGAGGAGCAATCTCTAGACAGAGAAAAGGAACCTGGGATATAACCACTGCAAACGCCTGGGGATTTATTGCATTTGATAAATTCTCTAAGGAATACGAGAAAGAGCCTGTAGCAGGAGAAAGCTTTGGAGTGCTAAACGAAGAAACAAAGTCTACTGACTGGAAGACAAATCCAAAAGGGGCTACTCTTGGTTTTGCGTGGAGTGATACAGCAAAAGAATTAAAACTCAGCCACAAAGGAACAGGTAAGCCCTGGGCAACTATCCAAAGCACTGCTGCTGTTGCTCTTAAGTCTCCTGTTTCCAATGGTTATACAATCGAAAAAACAATCACTCCTTTAGAAAAGAGAGGCATATTAGGATTTGGCGGTGGAATTAAACGCGGTGACTTAGTGCGCGTAACGTTAAAAATAAAAGCAGACGCAGACATGACCTGGGTAGTTGTCAATGATCCAATACCTACAGGTGCTTCAATCTTAGGTGGTGGCGGCTTACGGGATTCTGCCAGTGCTACTATGGGCGAAAAGAAATCGGGCTGGTCTTATCCTACTTTCGAAGAGAGATCCTTTGAATCCTACCGAGCGTATTACGAGTATTTGCCGGAAGGAGAGATGACAATCGAATACACCATTCGCTTAAACCAAGACGGCAAATTCAGCTTACCCGCAACACGCGTAGAAGCTATGTATTCTCCTGATATGTATGGCGAGTTTCCGAACGCGGTCGTGGAGATTGAGAAGTAAGGATTTGCCACCGAGGCACGGATGGGTGATAGGGGATATGGATTAGAACATTACCCCTGTCACCGCCGAAATCTCGCTTTAATTTGTGGGATAGAATGTAGTAAGGCTTGATACTAGTAGGAGTTCCTTTTTCTAAATTTTTAAAACCTAGTCATGCAGTAACAATCCTCTTTCGAAACAAAGAGTCTATTGTCTTTCTTTATTAATTGACTATAATATAGATTCTCTAAATAGTATTTTTTTATAAATGAGGTGAAATGAGTTTGTTAAAGAAATTGTTCGCATTTTTTAATAGAAATAAAATTAGTAAGTTCGCTTCCTACCCTGGACCGACTCCAAAATTTCCGCTTGGTAATTTAGACTTACTTCTTGGACAAAATCCTTGGGAGGCTACTTCTGGATTAGCGCACAATTATGGCAATATCTATGTTTTGTGGTTTGGATCCACTCCGCAGTTGGTTGTAAATTCGCCTGATTTTTTTCGAGAAATCTTAGATACTAAATGGCAGGATTATCATAAGGATTCTCCTTTGAAACAATTAACTCCAGTCATAACTAAATATACACCCTTCCTAGCGAATCAACCACAATGGAAAAATATGCGCACAAACAATCCATTTAGCGCTCCTTGGTTTGAAGATTGGCTTAAGAAACAACCTGAAATTATAAGTGCAGGAATGCAAATAACAGTATCAGAATTGGCTACTAAATCATTAGCGCAAAATATTGATTTAACGAAAGATTTACAAAGAGTTTCATTTGATTCTTTTTCTTTATCAGTTGCAGGAAAGTATTTACCGGATTATGCTTATAAACTTTTTGTTTCTCTTGGAAAGACTGGATCTAAAAGACTTGTCAATCCGTTTATATTGTCGTTCGTTTTAAATCCTTTTTTCTATTTGAAACGAAAATTCTGGCTTGGATACTTTGAAAAATTAATCACTACTGCGGAAAATGCACCTAATGCGCTTGCAACGGACTTAATTCAGTGGACTTCTCAAAAAGGGGCAACGATTTCAGATGTTTCCCTGATCGCTAATACGGCGAATGTTTTTTACGGTGGCGTATACTCGGTTACTAGTAATTTTGCGACCGTGGTTTGGTTTTTGAGTCAGCCGGAAAACAAAAAATATGAAGAAAAATTAAAGAGAGAAGTGAAGTCTGTTTTAAAAAACAAGCAAGTTTTTTCCAATGCTGATTTAGAAAAGATGGAATTTTTAGATAAGGTAATTCGAGAGGCAATGCGACTCTTGCCGCCGGTTCCTTTTTATAGTAGAAATAGCTCTGAGACTCAGGTTGTATTCTTAAAGGATAAGGTTAAAAATAAGGAATACAAAATTCCGACGAATACCCCGATTATCCTCTCCAATTATTTTTTACATAGAACTGAAGAGCACTGGAAAGATGCTTTAGACTTTAATCCTGAGAGATGGACTGCCGAAGTAATAAAAAATAATCCTTATGGCAGTGATTACTTTTTCCCTTTTGGGAGAGGACCGCGAAGTTGTATGGGTATGCCTTACGCTCTTATCTTTTTACGAACCGCGATCGCTTCCTTTTACGCAAAGGCGAGATTTGAACCATCGAATGAAGGTAAATACGAACAAGCATTTTTCTTCGGTGTGATGATGCCCAAAGGTTTGAAGGGCAAAGTGGTCTTAGACCCAAACTAAAAGGAAATTTTTAATAAAGGGAAAAAATATGTGGCTAACAAAAATTTGTCTTCCTCAATATGATAAAAATTTACAGTGTAGAAATGAGAAATTAGAAAACAAAAGAAATCAATACAGATTTAATCATAACATCATTGCACCTTTAGGTATTGTGGATGGTCTACCCAATAAAGAAATTCCTTCTCTTGTTTGGGTGTTTAAACTTTTACAAGTTGCTGTGGCTTTGGTTAAAAATGCATTAGCCGCTCGCGAGAGGACTGCTTGGAATTTTAAAAAGTATTTTTTGCCTGAAGTGTTTAGAATTAAAATGCTCATTCGTTTACTCGGCTTACTTTTCTCAGGAGATCCAACAAATTTCTTTGTCGCCGGCGGAACTTATGTTGTCAAATTTTTAAAACCAGGCGAAGGAATTGACCTCCAAGAATACAATGATTTGTTCGCAAGTATTCCGATTCCAAAACAAGACTTGGATTTTCAAACAGATGAAAATTTTGCCATCATGCGAGTTGCCGGTTGGAATCCAGCCGTTATTGAAGGAGTAGGAGAATTACCTAAAAATATTCCTTTCACAGATAAACTCTTTAAAGCTATACCGGGATTTAAGGATGATTCCTTAGCGCTCGCTATTAAAGAAAAGAGACTGTATATTGCTGACTATAAAGCACTGGCAAGTCTTGAAAATGGATACCAGCCAAACGGGGAAAAGTATTGTTATGCGCCAATCGCACTTTTCGCAGTGGATAAAAAGGAAAAAAAATTAATGCCTATTGCGATTCAGTGTGGTCAGGATCCGAGGGAATATCCAATCTTTACCCCTAAATCATCTGAATGGTCTTGGAAAATGGCAAAGACCGTTGTAAATTCTGCTGACGGAAATCACCATGAACTAGTTACTCATTTGTCGAGGACTCATCTTTACTTAGAACCGTTTGTTGTAGCAACATACAGACAGTTATCCGCTCTACATCCTTTGTATCGTCTTTTAGTCCCTCATTTTAAAGGAACGATTTTTATAAACTATCTAGCCAAAGCAAAACTAATAGCTCCCGGTGGTGGAGTGGATTATTTGCTTTCTGGGACCATTGAGTCAGATGCAGGTGTAGCAATTCAATCTGTATTAGATCTGAAATTTAATGAATCCTTTTTTCCTGCCTCCTTGAAAAAAAGGAATGTAATGGATATTAGCTCCTTAGAATACTATCCATACAGAGATGATGGATTGCTTGTTTGGAACGCGATTGAAAACTGGGTTCGATCTTATTTAAAAAAATTCTACAAGACGAAAGAAGAGATTTTGGAAGATTTTGAATTACAACTCTGGGCGAAAGAAATTTCTTCCGTTACAGGTGGAAGAGTGAAAGACTTTGGGGAGGATGGGAATGGCAAACTAGAAACCTTTGAGTATTTAGTATTAACTGCTACACAAATTATTTTTACTGCGAGTGCTGGGCATTCCTCTGTAAATTTTCCACAAAAAGAATTAATGCTGTATGCCCCACAAGTTCCGCTTGCACTTTATGATGAAGCACCCTCTTCGAATAAAAAGTATACGGAAGAAGATTGGATTAAGATGTTACCTTCTTTAGATATTGCATCTTTACAGTTAAATATTGGTTATGTGCTCGGAGCAATCCACTTTACAAAATTAGGAGAATATCCAATGTTTTGGTTTAAAGGCTCGGTAGAAGAGAAAATGCTAGACGTATACCAAGAAGATTTGAAAAAGTGGAACAAATAATAAACTCAAAGAATAAGACTCGTTATCCGTATATGTTTATGCTTCCATCTCGTCTAACGCAATCAATTAACGTATGAAGCAATTGGACTAACAGGGCACAGCCTCATACTTTGAAAAATTCAATTTGTTTCATTAGCAATGCTGCATCGTCTTTCAACTCTAGAGATACATTCTGGAGATTCTTTGCAGACTGTGCGAGTTGTTCTGAACCACTGGAGAGTTTTTCGAGTTCATCATTTGATTCTTCGATTGTGGATTTTTGTTCTTTTGTGGATTCACGAATTGCTATTGCTTGGTCTTTTAGTTGCAAGATGAATGTTTTGACTGTAGCGTGGAGCTTAAATTGTCTTCCTAGATTTTCGGAAATTAGTTTTATAGATTGGTCTGATTTTAAAGACGCATCTTGAATTTCTCGAAATCTCTCAGACACTTCCTTTATTTGTTCGTATCCATGTTTTATTTTTAAACTGAGGTGTTTTAATTTTTTAGAAATCATTGCAGAGTTTTCATTTGTATTTTCTCCGAGTTTGGAAATTTCTCTTGCAACTACTTGAAATCCCTTACCTGATTCTCCTGCACGAGCCGATTCGATAGAGGCATTTAATGAGAGTAACCCTACTTGATCAGAAATTTCTGAAATCAATTGCGCATAATCAATAATAGCCTTAGATTCTTCTTGGATTTCAGAAATTGCATTTTCTGTGCTTAAGCCTAATCCCGATCCGACTTCAGCAAATTGATTTGCCTTTTTAGAAAGGTTAGCGGATTCGCCTGCTTGCGTAAGACTACTTTGCATTTCCTTGTCCAAATCAAAAAGTGCGTTTACGCAAACTTCTGTAAGTTCTTTTTGAACTTCGGTATTTTTTTCTGTTTGAATGATTGCGGTTTGAAATTCTTCCATACTAGCTGAAAGCTCTTCTGCAAAGGTGGATTGATTTTCAGCTTCTCCTGCAACTTGCGTCGCATTACTTTCTAGTGTGTGAGATAGTTCGTTCAATTTATTTGATGTAGATTTTAGGTGAGAGACAACTTCTAGAATCTTATCTCGCAGTTCATTAAAGTTAAGTGCTAAAACAAAACCTAATTCTTCGCTATCAACTAATGGCAAAGTATAAGCCAAGTTTCCGTTCTTTAATTCCGACAATGCTTCCTTTACATTTTCTGTGTTTTTGCTAAGAATCTTTGCGAGTAAATTGGAGCAGATATAACTTATCGCAAGGGATTGTAGTCCGATGAGTCCTACCAAATAGTTGCGAAAAGGATCATCTGGATCGGTCAAGCTACCAAAGAAATACAATGCGATTAATACGCCTACTGGTAAAAACAAAATGGAAAAACTTGCGATACTCACTCTCTGAAATATTGTCACAGCGCGAATATGTTCTTTGTTCACAGGTATATTTCGAATAGCCGGTAACGTTAAAATTTTAGATAAAAATAAATCCGCCTGTGTTGAGTGAATCATATAGTTGATAGGGGCAAGAAATACAACTAATAGAAAGAATGTGGTTAATCCATATAAGCTGACAGGAACGAAAGAGTAGTAAACGGATAATGTTGTGATATCCCCTAAAATCCATTGTAGTTGGACAAGTATACCGCAATAGGCTGGAAATTTGAGTAATTGCTCTTTTGATAAGCTCAAATCCCTAGGGTTACTTCCTTCTAAAACGGGTCGAAACATTGCGTAAAACATTTTGGTTCGTAAATAGGGAAAAATAACAAGGGTGATTGTGACTGCAGCGAGGAAACCCAAAAGAACCTGGTAGAATTTTTCATAATACATTTTTTGGGATAAAACCAAAAAGAAAACAGCAAGTGGAACACCACCTATGTAGTTTACAAATTCCATTCGAAGATTCAAATCTCGTATTTCTTTTTTTATAAGATTTTCCATTAGATACCCTTTGGAAATTATGGAAATTATAAGGTATTAATGCAAGTAATTTATATAAAATAAGGTTGTAAATCGCAAATGTAAAAACTATATATTCCACACCACCGAATTTAATTGCGTGGGGAGCAATTTGACTTTGCGATAAAGTTCGTTACGGAGAAGTTATAGCGGAGGTGCTGGTATGAGCAACTCCTACGAATATACCATTTCCATAGGTAACAGAATACCAGTTAGCAGAAATTGGTAAAGTTCTGTTTGTCCAATTAATTCCATCGGGTGAAGTTGCCGCCACCGTGCTATTTGTTACTGCTGAAAAAATACCGCTTCCATAGGAAACGGAATACCAGCTAGCAGAACTGGGTAGGGTCCTAGCTGTCCAATTGATTCCATCGGGTGAAGTTGCGGCAGCCGTGCTTGGTCCAACTGTCACTGCAACAAAAACTCCATTTCCATACGTGATCGACATCCATTGAGAGAAACTTGGTAGAGTTCTTGCCGTCCAAGTGACTCCATCTGGGGAACTCGCAGCAGTTGTGCTTGGAGCGCCTGCCACTGCAACAAAAACACCATTTCCGTAGGCGACTGACATCCATTGAGCAGGACTAGGCAGTGTTTGGGATGTCCAATTAATCCCATCGGGTGAAGTTGCAGCAGTTGAGCTTCCCTGTGATACTACAACAAACACTCCGTTTCCATAAGTTACTGATATCCATTGAACATTGTTGGGTAGAGTTCGAGATGTCCAATTAATCCCATCGGGCGAAGTTGCGGCAATGGTGCTACTTTGTGCGATCGCAACAAAAGTGCCATTTCCATACGTAACGGACTTCCAAGCAGAAGAACTAGGCATTGTTCTAGATGTCCATGTGATTCCGTCTGGTGAGCTTGCTGCAGTTGCACTTAACCATGCCACTGCGACAAAGACACCGCTTCCATATGCGACTGAATACCATTGTTGTGAAAGAGGCAGGGTTCTAGCTGTCCATGCCGAACCATCCGAGGTAACGGATATGCTAATCGTTGCTGATGCACTTCCAGAGGAACTGGTTGCCGTAATCGTGTAATTGACAGCACTCTGTAAGGAAGTTGGAGTTCCACTAACAGCACAGGTTGTATTGTTTAGACTCAACCCGGCAAGTAAACTAGGACTTACAGTGCAGCTTGTAAAAGTTCCTCCTCCATTTGGAGTTATCGGTGTTATCGGAATGTTCATAGGAAAGAAATAAGGACTTCCTGTGTAACTGAGACTAATTGGACTTGCGCCCGAACCTGTTCCCGTGCCTGTCCCCGTGCTAGTTCCTGTTGGTGTTCCTGTTCCTGTCGCTGTTGGTGTTACTGCTCCTGATAGAATAATGGCATTGTCTACAAATTGAGTCTGACTAGTAATCTGTGCCGTAGAAATTGTAATGGGAGAGGTTCCCGATATTCCCGCAGTGAGTATTCCTCCTTCCTGCACATAGCTTACAATGGCAGGAAAAAGAATTGTAGTCAACGGAGCACTTGAGAATGAAATAATATTTGCACCTGCTCCGATGGTGATTGGCTTTCCATCACTTCCTTTTCCATCAAATAGCCCATCTTCAAAATCTGTAGCCAGGGCTTCGATGACAGTGTTGATATCGTTTGGAGTTGTCTTCGATCCAGTCTTTATCTTATTGGCAAGATAAGAAATGCCGGCTAACACAGAGAGACTTTTGGAAGAGAGAAGATCAGTCGGATTTTTCAAATTTAAGGTAATATCATCTAGCTCTGGATAATCATTTTCATTGATGGAAGATGTAGTAGCTCTTCCCGATGCAGAAGAAAGAGTAGAGAGCCCAAATCGAATTACAACTTCCTTGCTCGCTTTTGTATGTAGAGTAGCAAGATTTGTGTTTGATCCAGATTGTTTAGTCAAATACTGTAGCCTTTTCGCAAGCAGGTTTGAAAAAGGAGAGATCAATTGTCTTTTGGAGGTATTGCCTGTAAGTTTACTCTCGACGATAATGCTTGTCTGCTTAAAATTAGAATTAGAAGTAAGAGCTAAGTCTGCACTTTCTTTCTCATCAAACATCTTTGTGTTTCCACTTGGATCGCCCGAAACTGTGAGACAAACTGCTGATCCTGTTCGATTGTAAGTCAGAGAATAATCCCCATTATTGTCAGTATTTCCTGAAGCTAAGACGTTTGTATTATTACACGTTCCGTCCGCATTTAAGGGACTAATAGTAACGGTTGCATTCTTTACAATTCCCTTGAGTGCAGTGCCACCGATAGTGAGCTTGTTGTTTCGAAAAAGCGTCAGGGTAAAATTTTGGAAGATAGAATTGTCGTCCCCGCTTACATTTGAAAATTTCCCGCAAGAAACAAGAAGAGAAATAAAGAATACGATGAGAAGTTTCATTTTGCTTATGCCTGACTTTTATTAAAATTTTAAAAATAATGGATGTCAAGGAGTAATTTATATTACACCCCACAACTAGCCGACAGGCGATAGGAAGTAACCTCAAAAATACAATTCCCCTAAATCCTTCTCCATAGGAAAAATCTTAATCCCACATCAACTGATTTCAATGGCGCATAACGCACCCATTGCTCGGTTATTTTTTTAAAAATAGGTCTATCATATATCGACTATTGTGCAGCCTTTTGAGTAATGACTTGTTCTATTCATACTTTCAATAGCTTTTCAATTTCATCCCAGGACTCGACTTGTAGGATTTTGTTATTGGGATGGGCTGTGTTTAATTCCTGTTCTGGTTTTGTGGGGCAAAATAGAATTAGCCTTTCCGGTTGTTCTGAGGTGAGCATGTATTTTAAAACTGTATAACGGTCATCAATAAAGACATTCAAATCTAGATGATTTGCGATGCTTGCTTTTTCGTGACGGGCAAAGCAGAAGTGAATATTTTCTTTATCAAAGCCAGTGACTGAAAAGAAGGATTGGCTTTCTAACCACTCCATGGATTTCTTTTGGACTACAATTCCGCATTTAGAAATAATGAATACATTTTCTTTTCCGTATGCTGTAACGAGTTGTTTGATTGTCTCAAAGCAATTAGGGAAAGACTTTGCTCTTAAAAAATTATCTGTGAAAAATAAATCAGGCTCATCCGTATCTTGTGCAATGATGACTCCTCCAATATCAATCCCTATTCGCATAATGTTGATTATTCCTTCGCGGGTGTTGGCTCTTTACTTGCATTTTCCCAAGCAGATAGAAATTGTTCAGGTATGGCTTTTTGATAAAACTTTTCTACTATGACTTCTTTGTTGGTTAGCTTGAGAGAAACAAACATATCTGTCCTAAATTTTTTAATGTCCGTAATCCTTCCACCGAATAGAATTATCTTTTCATCTGGTTGACACTCCGGTAGTTTTAGATACATGTAAACGGTATTATGCGCTAGATCATATCGGTTTTCTCTTTCTACCTCTACATTCGAAACTGTTCCATATTCACAATAGGCTTTTGTGTTTTTATTATTAAAAGTTGTCGCGAGGACTCTATCATCAAGTAGAAAATAAATCGTAGAGTCTTGGATCAAGCATCCACATTTCTGAGGAACAGAAGTTGTATAAACTGATCTTACGAGAGGATAATTTTGCTCTACCACTGTCTCTGAGAAGATTTCTCTATTTCCAAAGCTTTTTCCTGTGATATTGTTTTTAAAAATAACCTGACTTTCTTTGCCTGTGCAATCATCTTCTGCAATTTGTCTTTGGATTTGGTAAATCGTATAGGGATGATTTTCGTATTTTATAATCTTAGCTGTCTTTTCAACAGTGCTTAAATCAAAATCAATTTCTTCTAATTTAGATTCTTCCAAGTTGCTGTAGAAACGATAGAACCATCCTTCATTGCCGAATTCTCCATTTCGTTCTTCTAAGGTTTGGAAGTTTTTAGAAATATCCACAGAGCCAGAAAATATCCAACCTTTTTTTCCATTGTAAGTCGTCTCTATCCAATAGCCAGGTTGTTTTTCTAAAATGACATTGCCTTTCGATTGATTGTAAAACTCCCCGATGTAGCCAAATGGAATCGTTGAGATTACTGTCGATTTTGCGTCTGGTTTTTCTCGAAGAAGAATTCCAGCAGTCGTTACAACGCTGAAATAATGTTTTTCTACTTTTGCACTTAGAAACGAATCAATGACCCAACCAGTCTTACCGTTGAAGGAAATCTTTCTCCATTTGATTGTTGTATCCGGCTGTATCGTATAGGCAGGGTTTTCAGGAATGATTTCTACCTTAGTAGCATGAGGGATAGATTCAAGGATTGAGCTAGTTGTTTCAGGGGTCTCGTATATACTTGTTCCACTTAAAGAATCGGTATACAGATATTGTTTTTCGATCACGACTTTATCTGGCTCCTTTTTACAATAGGAGACGGATAAAAATAGGTATAGAATTAAGAGAATGTTTTTCATACAAGAATTGGTATTCTGTATGAAGAACATTTATGATTCATCTTTAGCAAGCTTTTTTTATTTTGGTTTGATACCAATTACATCAGGACTTCCAAAATCAAATATACCAGCAACACAACCAGTCATAAGAGTAGCAAGCGTTGCAGCCCACATAGCTTTCCAGGCAATGGAACTAATCTCACTGCTTCTAGAAGGAACAAGATTAGAAAGTCCACCAACGAAGATTCCTATCGAAGGTATATGAGCAAAACCGCATAGAACATAGCTGACTATAAGCATTGCTCTGTCAGAAATTTCTCCTGCACGAGAAAGCTCTCCGAGCTTGACATAGGGAGGAATGGATGTTTGTAAAAGTCTCTGACCAATTAGAACAGAAGACTGCCAGATTTCATTCATATCTAACGAAACACCGGTAAAAAAAGTAAGAGGGAGAAACAAAAGTCCAAAGATATTATCAAGAGAAACTACTTTAAAGATTCTTCCAATAAATTGAAGTATGAAATTTTCATGATTTTGCAAAGAGGCAAGTCCTGCAAAAAGCATATTGACCAAGGCAACGCAACCTAGAATCGCAATGATCACGGCAGCAATACCGACAGCCATCTTTACACCGTCTAGCGCACCTAAAATCAAGGCGTCCATGTAACTAGGTTTCTTTTCATTTGGATCCTCTACGTCTGCTGGAACTCCGCCCATTGTTTCTGGCATTCCTGTCTCAGGGATCATGATTTTAGAGATAACGAAGCAAGCAGGAATTGTCAAAAAGGACGCTGCCATTAAGTGACCTGTAATCGTCGGAAAGGTCGGTCGTAAGAATCCTGCATACATACCAAGCACTGTTGAGGAAATAGATCCAAAGCAACTCGCTAGAATCGCACAGAGTTCACTTCGAGTCATATTGAGTAGAAATGGCTTTACAGCTACAACAGACTCAATGCCTACGAAGATATTGGCTGCTCCCGAAAGAGATTCGGCTCCACTTGTTCCGAGTGTTTTTTGAAATATCTTTGCGAAAAAGTTTACGACTGGTTGAATTGCATTCATTCTATAAAGAAGAGTTATGATAGCAGAGAAGAAGATTACCTGTGGTAGAGAGCGAAAGGCAAAAATGAATCCTAATTCTAATCTACTTCTTTCAAAAAATCCAGTCTTTGGATTTACAATGTAAGAGTAGTCTACAATCCCGGTTTGTGGGTTGATTAAATCAGTTGGTTTTACCATTACCTTATCCACTGGTGGAACGATTAATCCACTGAATAAGAATCTTGCTCCTGCCTCGGAAGCTTCTAAAAGGAAATTGATTGCATTTCCAAATACTTCAACGCCCATACGTGTAATCGGGAACACAAAAATAAGGAATCCCATTACAAATTGAATCCCAATGCCCCACTTGATTGTATTCCAAGGAATTAATTTTCTATTTTCCGATGATAGCCATGCAACAATGCAAAGCATATACATCCCCACTAAAGAGATAATATTCAGTTTAATATCTAGCATACAATTTCCCGATTTTGCTTTTTCATTGTTAGCAATTTTACATTCTTAATTATCGTCAAGAGAAATCCTTGGAATGAATTTAATGACAATATTCGCATTTTTTTGCATTATAGGAGAGACATTTGATTCAGTTTTGACTTTTTTTATCTTGTCAATAATAAATTTACTAGATTATGATAAGAAAATGCTTTTTTTTATCATAATCTAAACAAAGTATTATCGTTTCTGCGGTTCTTATTAACGATTAATAAGGAAATTTTATAATTTGGTCGTTTACATTTCCTGAGTTAGCGTCTGGTTTAACGATTACATAGTATTCTGTGCTAGAACTGTTGACGAATACGAATTTGCCTTCTGTTTTGTAAGATCTTCCAGCGGATGTAAAACAGGGTAGAGTCTTCTTGGAGAGAAAGCCTAAATTCGATAAGCCATGGCGATAAACGTATTCATTGGATACTTTGGTTCCATCGGAGAACGTAGAGTTAGAAAAATACAAGTTGGTTGGAATGAAAAAAATTTGCGAAGAGTCCGTATTCAAATGCTGGATTCTTAGAAAGGTTGTTGAATCTAATTTTCCTGCGTATTGTATATCACTTCCTTGTGTAGCAGAAACGGTAAATGCAGTGAGACAGGAGTTGAATGTTTTGCTGTTATCTTTCGCAAGCCATATAGGTCCGCACATACTATGATCCCCATGATAAATCGAGTCATAGGAGTAAGTGGGAGGATTTACCGCTGTGCTCATTCTTCGAATATCAACAGGTGACGATGCTGTATCAATCAAATACAATGAGTTTCCAGCAGAGTTAAGGGTTAAGTGTGTAGGGTATACAGTAGTTCCTGAATGATTGGTGACTGCCCCATCCGCGAAGGTAACGCTCTTAATAGGTCCCCAAGTGCTAAGGCTATTACTAATATAAATATAGACATTGTTCATCGCAATATCATTTGCTTTGATTGCAGTGGCAACCTCTCTTGCTAAAGTAGTTCCAGGTAGATTGATGAGTGTGGCGTTTGCGTCATGACCGACTGCTGCTTTTGTCCCATCAGGACTAACTGTTACATTTAAGGGAGCAAAATTTAAGGTTAAAGTAGAGTCTGCATTCGTAGATGGATTGTAATAATGGAATTTGTTAGCAGAGTCTACCAATACAATTCTATTATTAACCAAATCATACTCTGCATCAACGACAGAAAAAGAAAGTTGTTGAATTGTTCCATCAGTCGCTCCGGAAGTCGTGCAAGCCGCAGGTGTAGAAGATGTTCCCGTTCCTGTTCCTGTCGATGTGCCGGTTCCCGTTCCAGTAGACGTTCCAGTTCCTGTCCCAGTTGAGGTTCCAGTGCCAGTGCCTGTTGCCGTTCCTGCATCGGAGCCACCTCCAAAGAGTAAAAGAAAGGCAAGAGTGTTATTTACTTCGGCTTCTTTTCCGTTGATTAAATTAATAGGACCTATATCAATAAAGCTGGCTTCCTTGATATCGCAAAGCGGCAATGTAGTGGCTCCGCCTAAGATAAGTCCTGTAATGGAATTGATCTTAGATACGCAATCTTGCACAGATGCTTTATCATAGTATTTATTAGCATTAATACTGATAATTGCGGGAAGAACTATGGTGTTTATCATATTCACGATAGTAGAGGAAGCTGCCGAACCAGTAACGATTCCAACAGAAATTCGATCTATGCTATTCGCCGCATTTAGGAGTTTCTTTTTTGCAGTATATCCATCCATTGTATCAATACCGGGAATTAAACTACAAAACGAAAGGGAAAATAGGATGAGTAAGGAAAGAGTGATTGTTTTCATCCTACCAAAACTAGAGAGTGCAATAAAGAATGTCAAATAAATTTACAGTAAATTGCACTCATGTTTTTGTTTTTTTTATCTGTGAACTTTATCGAATAGAATAAAGCACTTTGCGTTTACCGATTCGTTCGCGGTTTAACTCGATTCGGTTGTTATAGTAATATGCTTTTTCTGGCTTTAGTTGACCTAGAACATCAAATAAATCCATTTCGAAAGAAAGCATTCCTTCAGCAACGTCGTCTATTTTTTTATCTAATACATCTTTGACGCTAACCATAACGTGACGGGAATTGATTTGGTCTGGCTTTGCTGTTTCTGCAATCATGAAGAAATTTGATTTAGTAATTGTGCCACCAACACAGGTTTGCTTTCCACGCTCTCTAGAAATTTTAATAATCTGAGTCGTTACTCGCATTACTTCTGGATCATCTGGACTTAAATCCATAGACGCAGACAAGTCAGAGCGTGCAGCAGTTACATTGTTTAGTTCCTCAAACGCTTTAGAGTCTGCAATTTCTAGAATATTTCGATAACCTGTGATCGTTTCAAGGTTCATTGATTTATAAAGGCTTTCATATTGAACTGGTGGGATTAGATTTTTCAAAGTGGAAATGAAATTCTTGAGTGCGTATTGAGATTCAATCATAGGAGCAGAAATTCCGTCTATTCCGTTTGATTTGCAAAAGCGAATATCTGTTCTTGCCTCCGGTCCCCCAATCTTTACGACAACAGGCAATAAATCTCTCCCTAGAAGAGATAAAAGCTTTAACTCATCATAGTCCATATCCTCTGTTTCTGTTCCACCTTTCAAACCAGTGAAGCAATAATCTTTTACATACACGCCGAGATCTTTTTTGAGATTAAAAAGGGAGGTTTCAACAGATTTATTCATAAATATTTTATCGACATAATTCGAGTTTTCCTTCAATAGCTACGCTCTTGAGACTTTCTTTTTTTCAAAAGTTACACTTTTGAGATTCTCTTTTCTTTCTCTTTCCAGAGTGGGATTCTCTCTCTATACCGCTTTCCCAGCGGGGGGATTCTTTTTTATACCGCTTCCCAGCGTGGGTGACTAATTCTTACTTTTTTTTCTTTTTTATGGGAAAAAAGAAAAAAAGTAAGCAAAAAAAAGAAAAAACCCGCAGCTCAGGCTTTTTCTTTTTAACACTTCGCCAATGCTCCATTAAGACTCTTGTGGGGTTCTTTGTTTTTGCTTTACAAAAGTAACTGAGTCTATACTCTAATTCTATTCAGGAAAAAGTAAGGCAAAGAGGCGTTATTCTCAATATATAATTTGAGAAGGAAAAAGAGATTGCGTTATACGGCATTTGTTTTATGTTTTTTTGCTTTCTGGCTACTCTTTGTTACCTTCTTTATTTAATATCTAGGACGATGACGAAAAAATAGGATTTATTCTTTTTCTATCACTTCCAATCTTTTCTTATTTTTAATTAAATTTAAAAAAGAAAAATACCACTGCTACCCATTCACGTCTTACGCCTGGGGGGGCATACCCAATTGTTGAATGAGAAGAATTTTCAACTGTGCCATTCGCTTTCACATATCCAATCGTCGAGTGAGAAGAATTTTCGATTGTTCCATCAGCTTTCACATAACCTACCGTTGAATGGGAAGAGTTTTCAATCGTACCGTCATTACGAATATAACCGATTGTTGAATGAGATGAGTTTTCTATTGTTCCATCATTTTTGATATATCCAGATGTCGAATGAAAGGCATTTTCGATTGTCCCATCCATTTTAATATATCCTACTGTGCTATGAGACGAGTTCTCAATTGTTTGCGCAGATAAATTTGTTCCTGCCAAAGAAAAGAAAATAAACATTAAGAGAGAAATAAAAATTTGTTTCATTTATTCAGAATAATACGTCTGGAAAATTTTGTAAAATTCTTTTTTTATAGAGAATAAAAACTTACATCGCCGGATTTTTTAGTAACTGAATGAATGGAGTTGCTTGCGTTTGACAAATAAAATACAAAGTGAGGCTAATACAACTAAGCTGGCTTGGAGCGAGGTGACGGACAGCTTCCGATATAGTCCGTTACCGCAGTGGATACTCGCAGTTAGGTGCCGTTTTTACATTCTATAATATTTTTTCTTCCACATATCTTGCTCCCTTCGGCGAAAGATAGACTGATTCTGTATCTTTATCATACTCTATTAACCGATTAGAGTGAAGTTTTTTTATTACTTTTTCTTTAAAGACATTCATATTTGAGTATTCAGTCCAACTAAAAATATCTTCAATTAGAATGCCTGTTTCCATAGAAGAATAAAGGAGCAAAAGAGTTTCATCTGTTTTAGAAAGACCTTCTTTTAAAACTCTTTTTTTTCCTCCTACTTCCCAGATAGATGGAAGTTCCTTAATCGCAATGCTTTCAATAATGCTTTGGGCTTCTTCTAATGATAAATTGTGGTAAATCCTTATTAACTCACAGACTATCCAATCCGCTATGGATTTCATTAAATATATATCTATAGAATTTGCGTCTACATCACCGCCAACATGTCCTATGCCGCGTTTGTTACGAATAGTATAAAGTAAAACTATTGCTCGTGGAATAACAGTTTTTTCTGATTCTACCGCCTTTGAAGCTGGGGCTGTTATTATTTTACGACATTCATCAGCAAATGTTCCAATCTGCTCTCCGAACGGTGTAAATTTACCAAAGACTTTTTCTTGTAATAATCTTAAAATTATTTCACAGAATTTTCCTGCTGATAATCCAGCAGATTCAAATCTTGCTTCTGAACAATTTCTTTTGAAATCTGTATATTCTTTTATTAATTTAGATTTAAAGCCCTGAGGTAAATTTTTCAGTGCTTCCTCTAAAGTTTTATTATTTTTTGTATTCATACTGATTATCTGAATTTTTTGTTCGCTCTAATTCTTTATTTCTAACCATTCTAGCAAGTTTGCTTGAAATTTCATTTGTTTTGAAACGACGCGCTAAATTCCGGTCGCAATGCTCTATAATATCATTAATGGTTCTAGGCTTTTTAAAGAAATCTGAATTCGCTAACTCTGATAGTGTCGCCACTGGTCCGTTTCCTACAGACACCGGCTTTGTCTTCTTTTCTTTCAGATTGGACTGAGTTGATTTTTTTTCTTTACCTTTCCCCTTTTTTCTAGGATTAGATTGAACGTTTCCAACTGCCTCTTCTTTTGCTTGTTCACTATCAAACACAAGTTCTACAATTCGCAACTGGACGGCTTCAGATTTAAACAAATTAACCACTTCAGATAGCTCTTTCAGTTGTTCTTTAATTTTTTCAAAATTGTTTATCATTAATAATCTCCTTTTAAATTTAAATACAAAACGGTGTGTAAAAATGGCACCTAACTAATATTATCCGTATTTAGCTTATAAAGTCAAGAGTAAAAGAATGGGAAGCGGAAAATTTTATGAGGGTAACCGTATAAATGATACGCATATGTAGAGATAGGGATAAGCTTTAGTATTGGTTCGAATTTTTTAAAATATACTTCACATCCGTATCCCATTTCATGTATACTATTCATCTCCTTTGTGTTGGAAAGAACGAAGAGCAAGAAGCTATATCCCCACTCGTCGATAAAGCATTCATTGAAAAAAGTGCTAAAGACTTTGCTGACTCTATCAAGTCCGGGGATTTGTATAGAGAGTTGAGGGGAGAGGGTAAGAGGGATTAGGCGTCATCCATTCAATAACTCTTCTGCTATCAATTCCGCTTGTTTCAAAACGGTTTCCGTTGCAAGCATCTGCATATCGGGCGGATAACCAAATTGACGTAAGACTCTTTTAACAATTACTTTAAGTTTTGCTTTTACACTTTCTTTTATTGTCCAGTCGATAGATGCATTCTCTTTTACCTTTTGAAATAGGATGACAGCAAGTTCACGTAGTTTATCTTTTTCCATGACTTCTCTCGCGCTGTCATTATTTGCTATAGCAGTATAGAATGCATATTCATAATCGGATAAGCCCATTTCTTTTGGCTCTTTATCCATGTTTTGAATTTCTTTCGATAATTTAATGAGTTCTTCGATAACCTCTGCGGCAGTGAGTATTTTATTATGATATTTTTTAATGGAAGCCTCAAGCATTTCTATTAACGTGCGACTTTGAATTAAATTCTTTTTTGTGCGGGAATTGATTTCGTCATTGAGTAATTTTTTTAATACTTCAAGAGCAAGATTCTTATGCTCCATATTTTTTACTTCCATGAGAAATTCATCTGATAGAATCGATATATCAGGCTTCTTAATACCTGCTGCATCAAACACATCGATTACTTTGTCAGTTACTAACGCTTTGTCGATGACTTGGCGAATTGCACTTTCCATTTCTTCACTGGTTCGTCCTGATACTGTGCTTTCAAATTTTACTAACCTTGCTTTGATTGCTTGAAAGAAGGCTACTTCATCTTTTGCGTCCATTGCTTTGTCATGTGGAATTGCAATGGAGAAAGCTTTTGATAATGCAGTTACTTCATCTATAAAACGTTTCTTTCCATTTTCGATACCAAGAATATGTTCCTCTGCGGCTAATATCAAATAGAGTTTTCTTCCCGTTTCTGCTGTGAAATACTCTTCGTAAGAAAAGCCAGTAAACATTTGAGAAACTACTTCTAATTTTTCTTGCATCAATACTACTGCTTGTTCTTGCTGGACTAGTGGATCGCCTTTACCTCCTGAGTCTGCATAAAAAGAAAGTGCCTTTTTTAAATCAGAGGCTATTCCTAAGTAGTCTACAATGAGTCCGCCTGTTTTATCTTTATAAACCCGATTTACACGGGCGATAGCTTGCATAAGATTGTGACCTTTCATAGGCTTATCAATATATAGCGTATGCAAAGAAGGAACATCAAATCCAGTTAACCACATATCACGAACGATGACTAATTTTAATTCATCATCTGAATTTTTCATTCTTTCAGCTAATTTTCTTCGTTCTTCTTTCGTAGTATGATGTTTTGCAATCGTTGGTCCGTCGGAAGAGGCGGAAGTCATAACCACTTTAATCTTTCCTTTAGACAAATCATCATTGTGCCATTCTGGTTTCAAGGAAATGATTTCTTTATAAAGCTCTGCTGCAATGCGGCGAGACATGGTGACAATCATTGCCTTTCCTTCGATTACTCCTTGTCTTTGTTCAAAATGAGTAATCAAGTCTTTTGCAACTTGTTTAATTCGATTAGGACTTCCAATCAAAGCTTCTAGTTGAGTCCATTTAGTCTTAGCCTGTTGGGATAATACATTATGCCGGGACGGTTCATCTGTTGTAGGGAACGGTTTCAAACCGTTCCTTACATCGGTAGAGTCATCAGCCCCATTATCTTCAACAAGTTCTTCTTCCAGTTCCTGAACCAATCGCTTGCCTTCTTCTGTGAGGCTAATTTTGGCTAAACGACTTTCATAGAATATTTTAACAGTTGCTCCATCATGGATGGATTGCGCAATATCGTAAATATCCACATAATTTCCAAAAACTGCGGGAGTATTCACATCTGTATTTTCTATAGGTGTGCCAGTAAATCCAAGATAGGTTGCATTCGGTAGTGCATCTCGCATATACTTGGCAAATCCATAAACGATTTTTTTACCAATGATATTTCCTTTCTCATCTTTATCGTCTATTGTCTTTGCTTTAAAGCCGTATTGAGTTCTATGTGCTTCGTCTGCTATGACGATAATATTTTTACGCTCGGATAATGTTTCGTAAACGTTACCTTCTTCTGGTTGGAATTTTTGAATCGTAGTAAAAATTACGCCACCGGAGGCTACTCTTAATAATTCTTTTAGCTGTTCTCTATTATCAACTTGTTTTGGCTCTTGTCTTAATAGTTGTTTTGCAGAAGCAAAGGTATCGAAGAGTTGATCGTCTAAATCATTTCTATCTGTAATGATTAGAACAGTTGGATTGTCCATTGCTAAGACAATCTTACCAGTATAAAAAACCATGGAAAGAGATTTCCCACTTCCTTGTGTGTGCCAAATCACTCCGCCTTTTTTATCTCCGATCTTTTGCGTCTGTGAACTTTTTAATCCATGCATTTCTGGAGAATGCACAGTAAGACTATCATTTAATTTTTGCGATTTAGTTATAAACCCAGAAGCTCGAAGTGTAGACTCTACAGCTCGATTGACCGCATAATACTGATGATACGCTGCAATTTTTTTTACTGTCTCAATTACTGTAATGCCAGCTTTATCTTCCTTCCTCGAAGTTTCGAATACTATAAAATGGCGGATAAGGTCTAACAGGGTTTCTTTACCAAGCATTCCTTTGATTAAAATTTCTAATTGTCCAATCAAATGAGAAGCTTCTTGTTTACCATCCATAGTTTTCCAAGCCATGAATCTACTAAAGGCAGAAGAAATTGAACCAGTCTTTGCTTCTAAACCGTCTGAAATAATAAGCAATGCATTATAAGTAAATAAAGATGGAATCATTGCTTTATATGTTTCTAATTGTTTAAACGCAGAACTAATCGTGGCGTTTTGATCTACTGGATTTTTTAATTCAATTACGACTAACGGCAATCCATTTATAAATAAAATAACATCGGGGCGTTTATTAGAATTAGATGAATGTGATAGATGGCGACTATCAATCACCGTATACTGATTCAATACAACAAAATCATTATTTTCAGGCTCATTAAAATCAATTAACCAAACTAAATCTCCTCGACTATTTCCGTCCTTCTGATAGTTAACTTTTATTCCTTCTGTCAACATTCGATGAAACGCTTCATTATTAGAAATGAGTTCAGAGGAACTAAGTCGTTGAATTTGTTTTAAAGCATCTTCCAATGCATCACTTGGAATCGTTGGATTGATTCTATCCATTGCCTTCTTCACTCGTTCTAAGAGTAATACATCTTCGAAGGATTGTCTCTCCGGCAAATCACTATCAGGCGCAATGGTCGGTCCATAGATATACTCATAACCTTGTTTCTCTAAGAGTTCGATAGTGAATTTTTCAATTGCAGATTCGGTGATTTTATTCATTTAATTTGTTTCCTTATCAGCTTCCAAGAAAGCTTTTTGCTCAGTAGCATACGCAGGATAATCCACATTATACAGAATTTCACTGGCGGTATATGAGTATTCTCCCATCTCAAACTCTCCATACAGGTCATCCCAATTATTATTAAACTCTTCATTCTCTAGATAAACTAGCTTTATTTCTTCCGTTTCACTAATACCTGGGTTTTCATTTTCAAATGCTCGTATCAAAAGCACGCAACTATTGTAGTCGAATCAATTAAAAATTCTCTCGTGAATTCATCTACTCTATCATTTCTTTCCTGTAAGTCTTTCAAGGAACGACCATGTGCAGTAGCTCCGATTTCATTACGAAGGTCTCCAATTTGTTGACCTATATTTGCTAACGAGCCTGAAATTTGAGTAACCATGCTATCACCATTGTAACCAATAGATGAAAATGCCTTCTTTAAAACTCCATTTATGCTAGATGCACTGTCGAGTTCAATTCCTTTGGATGAACATATTTCTTTACCTATCGATTCTAATAATGCTTTTACATTCTCAAGTGCTTGACTAAAATCAGAATTTATATACGTTTCGATTCTTTCTGTATATAATTCCAAAGGAGCCCATCGTCTATATTGGCTTATGAGATTTTTTAGTTTATCCATAGATTATGCGTTAGGTTAGGGAGCATTCTCGTTATGCTCTACAATAAATTTTGCTCGCTCATATAATTCATCGAAAGTAATGATCTCAGGATTATGGAGGTTTCGTCTGTATGCCTCAAATGTTTGTATTTTCTTTCTATTATCCAATTGCCTAGTCAATCCCATAACCAAGATACCTTTTGGATCATAAGTATAAATATCCTCTCCTTCCAAATCATCTCTAGCTGCATCTCTTCTTGAACCATCTCTAAACCAAGAGCTACAATTTATTTGCACTTGGGAAACTGCCCACATTAATTCATTATTTAACTTCCAAGCTCCATTTCGGTATTCTTCGTTTAGCACTAATAGAGATTGAGGTTTTTTAATTTCTACTAAAACAGTAAATTTATTGTTAGCTTCTGTATTCATTAGATAATCACCACGCTGTTCTCCACTTCCAGTATAATCTGCTCCTGCATATGTAGGTTGGTCTGTAATTAAATTAAGAAACTGATAATTAAGTCCATATCCAAATATCCATTGATTATCCTTAAAGAATTTTTGCCATTCCTGTTCTGTTCTTGTTTCATTTAAATACGTTTCAAATTGTTCTAATACTATTTTTCTATCTGAGATTATTTTAGCATAAGACATTTTTGTAAGTAACGGGGGATTAGCCTCAACTAACGAATTCAATAATTCTTCATTATAGCCTGCATCTAAAATCTTTTTTATATATTCAATTTTATTATCATCAGTTATAATGACCTTATTGGGATCTACAACAGCGTATGTATTTGACCCGTATTCAATTCCTCGCTCAGTTAGAATGCTTATTAATTGAGTAAGAGCAATATATAGATTTTTGGTGGCTTCTGTTCGTAGCTCCAGATGAATGGATTCATTTTTTCCTAATGTTCGAATGTCGATAGCTTTATCCGAAATCCAAATATCATCATTTGATTCTCTTCGTTGACGTATTACATGCCCACGTATTCCCTTTGAATGAATTTGCGCTTGGAATACAATACGAGACATCGGTTCTTCAATAAGAATAAAATCTTCTTTTATATCTACAAAACCACGACCAATACTTTTAGTTGATATAATCTCGCTCATTGCTTTTCTCTATATGGTAAGTTATTCATAGCACTTTTCAAAAAATAGATTTACTATATTGAATTACTTTCATTAAAACATCTTTCCCAAATTCTTTTTTGATTTCATCCTCAGTTACTAGGTTAGAAGAAAAAGCATCTTGTAATAAAGAAGCGACGATAGTAGTTTTATCTAGGTTCAATTTCAACAAACTATCTTTAATAGCATATAGTTCCGAAATAGAAATACATTTAACGTTTATTGTTTTTCCTTTACTTTTTTCTTCTATAAATTCAATTGCACGAGTTGCCCGAACATTTTTTAAATCGTTCATTTTGTCTGGATCGTATTGTTCATGAAACATCAGCAGATGATTCGGAAACTCTTCATTATGCAGTGTTAACCATATTTCGGTTTTATTGTAGGGTGAGAAACTAATAGAAATTGGATTATGCTTATAACTTTCTTCTTCATCTGATCCAAACAACAAATACAATTCATCCGTATCGTTCGGAACTGGGATGTCAGCATAGCCATTATTCTCTAAAAATTCTTTTAATTTATCATATGCTTCATCTAATGAATCGCCTCCAAATATTTTTGTATATGTGTATCCATCGAACCCATCGACACCTTCTTTAGGAAAATTGTATCTAAATAAATCTTTCTTTTTATTCATTCTTTGTCTTCCCCCATTATCCGCTTAATTTCTTTGTCGAAGTCTGATATATAATTTTCATCTTGTGTGATTCTATAAGTTTCAAATTCTTTTTCAGCTTTTAGTTTTGCTTCCAACATAGAAACTTTTCCTTTGTCTGAAAGGATTTTGTAGTTGGAAAGTTCTAGGAAACTATGTAAAAATTTTACCCATTCTTCCATTGTTGTGGCTATTTGCCTTTTGGCTCTATTCTCTGCTAAGTCAAGATAGGCAGAAATAATTCTATTCAATTCTTCAATATGTGCTTTGTTCAAATAATTCTTTGCAACGGTAACATCAGACTTGAGAATCTTTCCATCGGGAGCTTGCTTCCAGTTCGTAAGTCCCATGTAAATTTTTGTAGCATCAGCAGAATCATAAATAATTTCAGCAGCAGTCTTTCCGGTAATCGCCCAATGTAATTTGTTTTGAACCATTGAGAAAAAATCTTTCGTAACAGGAGAATTCTTATCGTAATCCGCAGAGAGAACATAGATGTCTGTGATCTTCTGATAAAACCTTCGCTCACTTGCACGAATCTCGCGGATACGCTCCAATAGCTCATCGAAGTAATCTTTCCCAAAATGCTTTCCCTGCTTTAATCGTTCATCATCTAATACAAAACCCTTGATGATAAATTCTTTGAGTGTCTTTGTTGCCCAGATTCTAAATTGAGTAGCCTGATAGGAATTGACTCGATAACCAACGGCGATGATGGCATCTAGGTTGTAGAAATCCAAATCTCTAGAAACCTTTCTCTTTCCTTCCTGTTGAACTGCTCGAACTTTTCGAGTAGTTGCCTCTTCATTCAATTCGCCTGTTTTATATATCTCTTTTAAATGATAAGTAATCGTATGGCTTTCAACTCCAAATAGTTGTCCCATCGTTTTTTGCGTCAGCCAAACAGTCTCATCCTGAATAAACACATCAACCTTAACGTTTCCGTTTTCGTCTGTGTATAGGATAAAATTTTGCTGTTTTAATTCATCGTTCATTTTGTTTAACACCTTCTATTTGCGAATGACGATTTTCGATTTTATCCCCTTTCCAGTTTTGCGGATTATTTTTTATATATTCAGATATTCTAATATACGATTCATCATTTCGAATTATATGTTCATAATAATTTCGTTGCCATAATTTTCCATTGTATGGTTTCCAATTTTTTTGTTTAACGCCATCGGTATATCGTTTGGTTGTTAATGATTTAAAACGTTGCACAATATCGGGAATGCTCATCAATACACCGTCGGGGCAGGTCCCCGTGCCTGCCCTATCAATATTATTTGGGTAATCATTTTTATTAAAAATAATTTGCGGATTATCATTATTATCCAAATCATTTGGCGAATCATTTGGGCAATCACGGGGATCAGAATTTGGGCAATCACGGGGGATTGCCCCTACATCGGGATATTGCATGGATTTTTTTTCAATGATGCCATGGATATGATCGGGCATTACGATGAATGCATGAATATCGAAATCAATATAATATTGGGGAATTTCATTCCATACGGTTTCCACCATTAGCCCCGCATCACTTAAAATCATTTTTCGATCTATAATTTTTCCAAATAAACATTCTCGGTCTTGTGTGCACATTGTGATAAAATAAAATCCTGCCTGCGTATAATCATATCCTTTCAATCGAATAGATCGTCGGTGATGAATGGCAGGATTATAAGTCATACAGCTACTCTCACTTCACCGCTCATTAGCTTTGGCAATAGATTGTCGCGGAGTTTTTCGAGTGTCGGGGCACGATGCCTCGTGCCCTTACTACGGAGAGCATTCATACGGCTACTCTCACTTCGCCGCTCATTAGCTTTGGTAATAGATTATCGCGGAGTTTTTCTAGTGTGCGGATTTGTATACAATTAGTAATTACTTTATCATCAATAGGTTTTACTTCTTTTTGAAAATTCTCGATTTCGTCTTGCGGAGGAATTACAACGTTAAGTTCTTCAAAATCGTTCTTACTTATAGAACCAAAGACAGTTCCGGTATCATTAAATTGTTTAATTTCTTTCATTAACGATTTTAATTTAAAATAAGTATAAGTATAATATGTATTATCCTTTCCGTATCTAAACGCAGCAACTCCTCTTCCAATGCAACATTTTTCTAATGCCATATTCTGCGCGCCAACAGGAGCACGAACACTAATCAATGTATCATATTTTTCTGCATATCGTGTAGGATTCGTTGTATAGATTCTATTTGAAGGAAAACGAAATTCAAAATCTGCGTTGCCTTGAAACATTGGAACACCATTACCTTCTTCATTATAACTTTCACCCGGAGGAGATTGACCCATCGTAAAATCAAATTCATCTCCCAACTTTCCTATCTTCCATTGTTCATTATTCATTACAAATTGTTCATTAAACAAAGTCTCCGCCATTGCTTCTAGTGTTTTGTTTTGGCGATGGAGTAAATCTATTTTATCATCAAGACTTGATAGGATAGCGGCTATCGCGCGTTGTTCGGGGAGAGGGGGGAGGAGGATTTCTAGGTTTTACAACCAAATTGATTGATGGCATTGTAGAATGCCCCAACAGCAATCATGCATTGTATCTCTTAGAGATTCTGACAAAAATAAAAAGATAAAAAACGGGAATACACTAAATTATCCATTGACCGAACTCTTAATAAACGTCCTGAAAACATCCAACCGTTTTCTTTTTTATGGACATACGCGGAACGGTCTACAGAACCAACACGACTAAAAACTATATCACCTTCTTTCAAAATATATTTTTTTAATCTATCCTTATCTTCATCGCTAACTAAAGGAAGATTATTGTGGATAATTCTATTATCCCCCAAATGCTCAACGGTAATTATAGGAGTTCCTTTTAATTTATAGTCACTCATATGTAATTGACTACCAAATGGTCCGGTTTGGATTTCCGCCACATCCCCTAATTTACATTCTTTCCAATCTTTCATCTATTTATTTCCAATTGATTATTTACCATTATCCGTCACAATATCTTACGAATCTTTCTCTGGATCAGAACTACTTCAAATACTTCCTGTTCTTCTTTATATGGTTCTTGGAATTCTCCATCATAATAATTTTTATCTGGTTCATATTTTACTTTGATGATTTTAGGGGGTTCCAAATTTTCATAACCTGATTCGTATCCATCCGTTAGAATAGGTAAATCTGGCGGAAAGTCTTTTAATATTTCTATTAGATCGCGAACGGTATATCGGAAGATATCTTTTTTGTTATCCATTGTCTTTAACCTAAGCAGCTTCTTTTAACTTCTGAATACTTTGTGGTTTATGGCGATCACTCCAAAGAATACTTAACGTATTTTTTTTATCTAAAGCTTCTATGTATTCTTGGCTTACTTCTTTATCTATATCATTAATCATCGCAAGACCAATCACTTTTTTACCCGTTAAACGTTCTCTGACTTTTTGAATATCTTCCCATGTAAATAAAAATTGCGGCAAATTCATCTTATTCACTGAATTAAACGCTTTAATTACAATTTCAGTTTTACGATATGCAATTTGGAAATCAAAAGTAAATTCAAGACCAACACTTCCCTTAGATATAAAATGGGATGTATAGATTAAGTCTTGTTCATCCAAAAATGATTTTACATCATCTTTAAAAACAGAATTTACAGTTTGCTTGCTAAGAGAAAATAAATCATTCGCTTCTGATATGGCAGATAATAAATTCAATTTTTTCTGTGGAAAATTTAATTCATTCGTTTCAACAAGCAATTCTTGATTTTTTATAGAAATACCATAATTCAATAATATATTTTCTAAAAATTCTTTTCTTTTCGGAGAACGAGAAAACGATACTCCGTAATAATCTAAATTTTTTAAAGTATTTCCATCATCTGATAAAAGGATTTTCCCATTGTCTTTTTTTGCATAAATTTCTATAGAATCATTAAACATATTTAGAAATGGAGTGCTAATCGTTACCCAACCCGTAGTTGATTGTGTAATAATAGTTTTCTCTTTTAAAAAAGTATAGTATTCATCCATTAAATCTTTCATCCAATTCATAGGTTCATCCTCCTTTGAAATTCTAAATTAAGTTTAGTCGTTACGTTTATCAGTCTACTAAAAGATTCGACAGATAAAAATATATCATCATAGGTTTTAATTTCCTTCACAGGAAAATCATCTAATTCTAAAGGAATTGCCCATTTCAAAGCAAACCCTTCAATATAATGATGAATATGACCGGGGTAATTATCTAGCCATTGTCCAGTAAACGGTCGAAACTTTTCTGGAACTTTGTCTGTCACTTTTTCAGGATTCTTATGCCTGCTATTATAATCAATCCGAAGCAAGGTATGTGTTCATCATCTTCTTGAAAATGCAAAGTAAATTTAAAAGCTTTTTTATCACTCTCATCAATTTCCCACATAAATGAATTATAATCTTCTGATACCATGTAAATTTTTTCTTTGAAAGGCTCTTTAGGAATTATTTTTTTATAATCCATTTTTTGATTGTCCTCAATAATTACCTTAGGGATTTGAATCAAATAATCAGCTTGGCTTTTTAATAGCATTTCCAATAAAACCTCTCTTTAATTTTTAATTCCATCGAATTCGAGGTTATTAAAATAATAGTTCATTCCCGCCTGTTTTCTAAACCCGTCGAATTCGACTGGATTAAAATCCGGGTTATAAATTCTCTTACTCAAATCCCACTTCCGGCAACTCAGCATTATTCCCACATTCTGGACATATAAAAATATTTGGATCATTCGTTTCAATAAAACGTTTACCAGTATCTTTCATTTTATGATATTCAATATCTTCCTTATTAAAGTAGGTAATCAAAATTCCTTCGAATGTTACATCTTCCATTAAACCACAAAACTTGCATTCCAACAAATCCCTATCATGAGTAAATAATCCTAATTCATCCGCTTGTTTTTTTATTTTTGTTATCTCTTGGGCTAATGATTTTATATCCATAAATATTCCTTTATCGATGAACGGAACGGTTTCAAACCGTTCCCTACATAGATTATCCACTACACTTTGACCTTTTTCAAATTCTCTAGAATCAATTTATTGAGTTTAGATTCTTCTTTTAATTGTTCTTCAAATTCTTTTTGTAATCCTGTAAATCGTTCTTTGAAATCAAAGTCATCTTCCTCATCAGGTAGTCCCACATAACGTCCGGGGGTTAATACAAAATCTAATTCTTTAATTCTATCTACAGAAGCAGAATTACAAAATCCTTTGATGTCTTCGTAATGTTGGGGCGACTCGCGAGTCGCCCTTACTGGTTTTGTATTTCCCAATTTCCAATTGTGATAGGTAGCGGCTATTTGTTGTATGTCTTCTTTGGATAATTCTTTGGTTCTTCGATTAATTAAATGACCAAGATTACGCGCATCTATAAATAAAACCTCGTCTCTTCTTGCAGCAGGTTTATTACGATTTAGAAACCAAAGGCAAGCTGGAATTTGGGTATTCAAAAATAGTTTTGCGGGAAGATTTACAATGCAGTCAATGAGTCTAGCTTCTATTAATGCTTTTCGAATATCTCCTTCGCCTGAGGTCTTAGAGGTTAATGATCCTTTGGCGAGAACAAAGCCTGCTTGTCCGTTTGGGCTTAGATGATACAAGAAATGTTGTATCCAAGCATAATTGGCATTACCCTCTGGAGGTTTACCATATTTCCAACGTCCATCAGTGCGAAGCTTGTCTCCGCTCCAATCGCTATCGTTGAACGGAGGATTGGCCACTAAATAATCTGCTTTTAAATCTTTATGTGCATCATTTAAAAAAGAACCTTCATTGTTCCATTTTACTTGAGAGCTATCAATGCCACGAATTGCAAGATTCATCTTTGCCAATCGCCAGGTTGTTAAATTACTTTCTTGTCCATAAATGGAAATATCATTTAACTTTCCTTGGTGCTCTAATACAAACTTTTCCGATTGCACAAATAAACCGCCAGAGCCACAACAAGGATCAAAGACTCTTCCTTTAAATGGTCTAAGCATTTCAATGAGTAATTCCACTCCACTTCTAGGAGTATAGAACTGTCCGCCTTTCTTTCCCTCTGCTAATGCAAATTCTCCTAGAAAATATTCAAACACATGACCAAGAACATCAGCACTTCTTGCCTTTGCATCGCCTAATGCGATATTACCCACAAGGTCAATGAGTCCACCTAAACTAGTAGGATCTAAATTCCCACGAGCAAATACTTTTGGGAGAACATCTTTCAAAGAAGGATTATCTTTTTCAATTGCATCCATTGCATTGTCTACTTCCTTTCCAATCACAGGAAGTTTTGCTTTAGATTGTAAATATGACCAGCGCGCTTTTTCGGGAACAAAGAAAACATTCTCTGCTTTGTATTCGTCTTTATCCTCCGGGTCTGCTCCGGCATAATCCCCTTTGCCGCTCTTTAGTTTTGTATGAAGTTCTTCAAATGCATCTGAAATATATTTTAGAAAAATGAGCCCAAGCACAATATGCTTGTATTCCGCTGCATCAATATTTTTTCTAAGCTTATCTGCCGCTTTCCAAAGTTGTTTTTCAATTGGTTCTTCTGTTTTATTCTCTTTTGGCTTTGCCATTAGTGCTCCGGTATATTTTTATGAGTATTGCAAATGATGTGATTTCGCATTTATTTAATTAAATGGAGTTTTTTGTTTTGCGATAACCTTATTAAATTTCTTATTTATTGAATCAAATAGCCTCTCAAATTTTTCTTCAGAAACCTGAGGTAACAAATTTGAATAATTACTTGGTATTTTTTGAATGAACAGTTTCGCTATTCTAGTTTTAAAAAAATCTATACCAATATTTTCAAATGCCTTCTCATACCGATGTATTATTCTTGGAATGGAATTGTTTAAAGCCAAAGTTTTTCCTATTAACTCTTTTTGATATGCTTCTTTTACAAGCTTATCAAATACATCATTATCAATTAAATCCTCAATATCCATTTCAGATATCTTCAAATCAATTTCATTTACGAAAATTATATTGTCTTCCTTTAATAGCTTTGATTTAAGCATTTCGTTTGCAGCATTTGTTGCTGTTTTTTCTGCATCTAATAAGGTTACTATTTTTAAATTCTGTGAAACTAATAGGGAAACTAAATAGGTAATTTTTGTTGCTCCACCTGCTGGAGTTATCACAATTTTTCGTTCCAAGCATTTCTTTCCCTTCTCTTGTAATAGTTGTGATATAGTAGATATATACCAATAATCTGTTATTCCTTCTACTATTAAGGTCATGTCACCTATAAATAAAGTCTGTGTAATATCATAGCCTGTAGCTGCTTGCAAAGGAAACAGAGTCTTATCGTCTCCTTGTGGATCGTTATTTACATATGTCCCCCTCTCTGTTTCAATGTTTACCGTTCGAATAGACTCAATAGAGTTTATAGGAATCATAAACGGCGAATGTGTTGTAAATAGTATTTGATTTGTAAAATCTTTTGCAAAATGGTTGAGTAAATCTTTTTGTGCCACAGCATGAAGATATAATCCTGGTTCGTCTAATAGCAAAATGGCATTTTTAGCTATACCATCCATAGTATCAGCGGCGAAAGTTATGTAGAAAGAGAAAAACCATTTAAAACCGCGGCTTCTTTCATTAAAATTTACCTCTACATCATAACTTGCATTCGGATCAGAAATGAGAGTATCAAAATGTCCACCATCAAGGTTGAATCGAATTTTAAGAGCTCTATCTTTCCAAAGTTCTTTTATTTTTTTTGTTACTACTGCTCCAGCTCGATTAGTTAGTTGCTGTCGAAGTTCATAACTTTGCGACTGTAAAGCTTGTAATTCTTGCGGATTTAATCCTGATACTTTCATGAGTTTGTCAAAATACTTATCTAATTCATTATTCTGTCCATTTGCTTTCCTTGCTATATATTGTTCAATATTTGCGTGACCGTTCAAATCGGGGTAGTCGGCTAAATAAATAAATTTTGGCAAAATGGATAGAACCCAGTTATCGATGTCCGTTTTAATATTTTTTTGCGAACTATCTTCCGCAGTTTGAATAAAATCTTTTTCTTCCAACCTATCAATATTAATAATGTACGCTGCTTTGTATGTCCTACCAATATAAACTTGACCAATGGGTTTTTGAATAGAAAATTTACTTTTAAACTCATCCATCTCAGATTTTATAAGATTCCATTTTGTTTCTACTACCAATAAGTTATCTTGATATGTAGAAAGATGCCGATCTCTTGGAAAATCTTTTACCTTATTAAAATTCGTCATTTTTCCGTCAGCAGGATTGAGATTATATAGTGCGTTTAATATGTTAGTCTTGCCGCTTTCATTGCGACCAACTAGGGGTGTTATCCTTGTAGTTTTGATCCATTCACTATTATTAATTGATCTGTAATTGCTTATTCTAAACTCTGTTAATTCCACTATTAGCCCCTTTTTTACAAAATGTATTAAATAAAAAAACACCTTCGAAATGCTGACATCTCTAGCATTTTATGAATTTAGCATTTTTCTGTCTATCTCAAAAAATTGGAAAACTAAATTTATGGCTCTGGAAATTTAAAGTAGTAATAGACATATGGAATGATTATTTTAAATCACGGATACAATTTATCTCTATCCTTCTCCGGTTTCTCAAGAAAAGTCTTCAAAGCAAGATTGACAATAAAATTCCTAGACCTAGACTTTCTTTTGGTTTCTTCTTCTAACTCCTCGCTCATCTCATTAGGAACTTGAATGGAAAAGATTGTTTTTTCTTTGTCTACCATGATTGCCTCTTTTTTCATCAAAAATCCTTAATTTTTAACTTTCAATCACTAAAATTATTAACTTTTAACTATTTTTGTTGTTTACTATTAACAATTATTATTAGTAATTGTTAATTATTCACTATAAATAATATACCACTCAACCACCAAACAAAAGGAGACCACCGATGCAACTCACGAACACACCGCCAAAAACAAAACACCGACCAACAGAAAACGCCAATCCACCGATGGGGTTACTCTTAATTATCTTCGTGGTGGGATTTTTCGTCTTGACTATTTTCTTATCTGAGACACCGAAACCAAGCAATGATTTATTCACCCTGGTGAATTTAGAATACAAGATAGATTCTGAGATTGCACTGACCAAAGAAGAGCGGGTAATCTACTGTAGACTCTTGCAGACTGTTAGAGGAATTTATTTAGACAACTGTGAGAATTTAGATTTTAAAACTGTTTTTTCTGGTGGTCGGATTATCTATCAGTCTTCTAAGAGAAAGGATTGTGAAAAAACGGATTTTCTGTTTAAGGATAAAAACAAAGCCTTGATTTGGGCGCGGGATCGTTTGGGGCATGATACGGAAAATATCTACGATAAAAAAAGAGGAATTCTTTTAGAATGGAAGAATCCGAAAGGGGATAAGGTCTATTGGAATCATGGAGACTGGGGCAAGGGACCCGGCTCTTCTAAGTTTCCTCATTTAAACTATTCCATTAGAAATTGTAATGGACATTTATTTTTAAAAGACAAAATTGTAAACAGGGGACAATGGGCAGAATTCGCTCGACATTTTAATCTATGAATATTTCAGAACTTACATTAAATCAAATCATTTCTACCAGTGGCGATTCTACTTTTCTCTCTTATAAGTATGAAAACCAAGTCCTCGAATTTACTCTTCATCATTCTGAATTGGACAATGATATTTTATTCAAAGTCGAAACCTCCGAGCTTCGTGTTTTGCTTCATGATAATTATGTTGGAGATACTACTTCTAAAACATGCTTCATAGAACTTCTCGAACTTTCGAAAGCTTTACCAGTAGCGAATAATCACTATATACCTTCCTCTGATTTTGGTAAACTCATGCAAGAATGTAGGTTAGGTCTTAATCTGGTCTATGGCAAGAAAGTTGAGGATAATCGGTATTTTCTTTCTTTGAAAGGAACGCATACTTTGCTTTGTTGTGTCTTGAAGGATTTGAGTAAGTTTACATTTCATGAAAACGGATAATCATAATTACCCCTGTCATTCCCGCGAAGGCGGGAATCCAGACTTTGAATCATATAATACTTAACACACAAATCTTTGTCTAATTCTAGATTCCCGCCTGCGCGGGAATGACAAAGCATTACCCTTCCTTTTACCTTCCGATAAGAAGACTATAACTCAAAGACAGTGGATAACCCGCATTAAACTCGGTGCAAAGTCCATCTGGCTCAGGAGTTTAGATGGTATCATAACCGAGTTTGATGCCCCATCATAATTGCACAATAGTAAACGTCTTCTTATACGCATTGTATACACGGGGTTAATTTCAATATACCTCTCATACCTTGTGCTCTTTGTGAAACCCTTGTGTTCCTTGTGTTAAAAAATCTTACCAGAACGAATGCGATGACCGTGTAACTAGCTCCTAATTACGCAGTTGAACCACTTATTGGTCGAACTGCGTAATTATTAGAAAAAAATATTTTTTACTTATTTTATTCTTTTTAGTTTTCAAGACCCTATCACGAAGATTATTTTAACTGAACTACAGCAAGGCTTGCTATAAGAGCATAACAGCGATAATCCACTTCCCTCCTTTTCCCCTTTCGCAAAGGGGATAGGGGATTTTAGAAGAGGGGAAAACAAGCATATACCACAAATAATAAAAAGATGGGGAGAGGTAGTAAGTTAAGGAAATTATTTTTATGAAATTACTTTCAATTTATACCAATTGCCAAAGGCAACTTCAAATCCCATATTTGATAATCTCATTTTGGCAATTGGGAATACCACTTTTCCGAAAAAAGTTACACTTTATTTTTCAAAACTGGTATTTAAAGCAAAAGTCATCGAGGTAATCGATGGCGATACATTCAAAGGAGAAGTAGATCTTGGATTTGACGTAACAATAACAAGACATTTTCGCGTGTTCGGAATCGACACACCGGAAATCTTCAAACCGAAAACAGATTCAGAAAGAGTAAGAGGAATCCTGGCAAAAGACAGAGCCTCAGAACTTCTTCTGGATAAGGAAGTAGAAGTTAAACTACATGGCACAGAAAAATATGGACGTGCTCTTGTAGAGGTTATTCTTCCGGGTAATCGTGATTATACTAATCTCATGATTCAAGAAGGATTTAGTAAAACAAAAGAGATGGTTGTGGCTTAGAACGGTCACCTCGAACAGCCTCACCGTGAGAGGTCTATCTTGCTTAACACTATCGTTTTTTGTCAGATAGATTTCTCACGCTCGCTTTGGCTCGGTTCGAAATGACTGTATAGTGGCATAATCATCATTAGCCACACGATGCGAAAAAGGACGACAATTAAAATCAAATAACTCAGCCCCGCAAAGATCGGGGCGAGAAAAAGGAACTTATTTATATGGGAAAATTAACAAAAAAAATATTAGGTAACGTTGGCGGAGCAGTTGGCGACATTACATTTTCAGGTTGGAACGGACAGACTGTTATCAAGGCAAAGTCAGAAGGTAGCAAAGCAGCACCAACCACTGCACAGCTCTTTGTAAGAGAAAAGTTTAAGGCAATGTCAAACCTTGCCAGTGCATTTGCACACGTCATCCCAATCGGTTTGGATGGAAAGGCAGAAGGTGTCACTGACTACAATCTTTTTAGAAAGTTGAATTATTCAAATCTCTCTGGCACTGCCGGGGCTTTAGTTGTGGATAATTCAATGATTGTGCTCAGTCGAGGAAGGTTAGAAGTATTAGATACTCTAGGCGTCTCCATAGCTGGGAGGATCATCACAGTCAATTGGAATTATGACAATTATGGAAATGGCACGGATAAAGTGACTATAGTTGCATATTGTCCGGCTTTTAAACAATCCTATGCCAACACTGCCTCCATTCGTTCTACCGGTAACGCAGCATTATCCGTTCCTAGCATTTGGGCTACCAAACAAGTCTTTGTCTATGCCTTCACAGGCAACGCAGAGATTTCCAGTGCAACCCAATACGTAGGAGTTGTAACAGTTTAACAAGGAGGCTTTTTTTTAATCCCCCTTTGTCCCCCTTTAAAAAAGGGGGTTTCGATGAAGAGTGACTTTTTACAGAAAGACACTTCTTAGAACAAAACCCCCTTTCGCAAAGGGGGATCAAGGGGGATTCTAACGCCTACTACTGAGTAACCACCATGGCAAAAATATCAAAAGAATTACACAACCATATTTCAGGTAAACTTGGAAACGTTGTCTATTATCAGAGAAACGGTAATACCTTCGTTAGAAGTTTGCCTTCTAAATACAAAGACAAAGAAAGTGAAAAGCAAATCATCAACCGAAAACGATTTTCGCAAGTCGGAAAGCTTTTTCAAATATTCAGACCAGCAATCAGGTATCATTTACCACCTGGAGCCTACAATAAAAGCTGCCTTTTCTATTCTTTGAATTCTTCCTTTGTAACCGCAACTCTAGACAATGTTTCTATAGAATACGACAAATTGGTATTATCCAATACTGTATTCAAGGAACTCATAGGGCTACAGGTTATTTCCTCTCCCAAGAAAGTTACCTTTCAATGGGAACCAGACAATCTACAGGATAATAGTTATTATGTTCTCTGTGTTGTCTATGCGAAAGGAATACAGCAAGTTTATGTTTCCGATGTCAAAAGAAAGGAACTCTCTGCTACAATAAATCTACCCGATGGTGCGGGGGAGATTATAACTTACACAATCGCACACAGGCGGACAGCATGACTGATCTATTGGTAAATATCAAAAAGAATGTATACGAGCTAGTATCTGCTATTTTATTTATTGCACTATTCTATTTTAAAAACAAGCTCATGCATGATTATTTTAGTTATCAAGGATTCTTTCAGTCTATTCGCTTTAAGATTTTAAAGATTGAAAAGCTTGCTCAGTTATTAGTTCTATCTGGTTCGGATAGAGTAGTTCTTTATGAGCTAATTGGAGATTATTTTATTCCTACCGCCTTTAGTTTACGGGATGGAATTAGTTTTCAACATTCTGAGAGAATTCCCAAAGCAAGTGGATTCTTTAATTGGTATCAGGCACTCGAAGAAGGAGGGGCAGAGATTTACAATGATTTGCCTGTATCTTCGCTTAATACCTGTAAGTCGATTCAATATTCACTCATCAAGAACCAAGAAGGAAGACCAAAGGCAATCTTAATGTTGCACTTTGTTTTCCAATCAGAAGGGACATCTCACTTGGCTCTTCTCAAACAATACAAATTAAAATTAAAGGACATTTTATATATGCAAAAAGAAGATTCAAAAAAACTTCTCGCTGTTCTCATTTCTTTTCTTACAAGACTTGTAGAACTCATCACAATTAAAAATATTTTACGAATTGCTTTAATGGCTCTAAATATTCGTATCATTCAGTTTGAGCTTTCCCGCGAGGGGTATACGTTCGTTACCCTCCCGATTTATGGATTACCCACAGAGATTCCGCTTGTCTTGCTTTTGTTTTTTGCGGCTCTTGCCAATTCTGGACTCTTAGAAGGATTTCTGTTTTTATATACCAAACTTTTTACACCCAAGACAGGGAGGAAAGCATGAAACAGGTTAGTATTATTTCTCCTACCGGTAAATCGGTTCGACTCATGGATCATTTTGGGTCTGGTTTATTCAACGCTCCGAGAGGAAAAGAAAAACACAATGGAATCGATTTTATCTGTGAGCCTGGGCAAGTCATTGTTAGTCCTGTTGATGGAATTGTAATTCGACAGGCATTTCCCTACACTGATAAGGATTATACAGGCGTTCTCTTAGCAAACGATTCTCTTAGTTTAAAGATGTTCTACTTTGTTCCAGATAAGAAAGTTTTGGGTTCACGGGTCAAGCAAGGAGACAGACTCGGAATCGCTCAGGATATTTCCAAAAGGTATAACAGCAAGGATCGAAAGATGATTCCTCATATCCATCTCCAAATCGAGTGCCTAGACCCAACGGTGCTTATGTTATAATATTTTAGAAAGAAAACTTTTATTCGGGGGTGTGAGAACATCCCCATTTTTTTATATGTTTTTGCAGGTTGACCTGCTGAATGCATTTACGGAAAGTCTAACAAAATAAATCTTGACTAAGAAAGATGTTTTAAAAATCAGTTTAAAAACTTAGTTTTAATGGAAGAGTTATATGTTATACGAAGACGAATTTGACGATGAATACGATGCGGAAGAAGAAGAGTATGATGACACAACTGTTACGATGGCATGTGATGATTGTGATTATCGTTGGAAAATTTCTTTAGAGGTAGAAGACGAAGAGGATGCATACGAAGAGGACTTAATCTGTCCTATGTGTGGATCTTCCAATGTAGCTGAAATCTAAATTAATTATAGTTAAGCTTAGTCAAATAGGGCGTGTTGCGTTTTGCCACGTCCTGTCGCAAGGAGCCTTTGAGGTAAAATGAAATTAATCTTTGTTCTAATCTATTTTTTTTCCCTTTCCTTATTTGCTTCGGCTGATGAGAATCCTACCCTAAAGAAGATTCTAGAACTTTATAAACGTAAAGACTACAAAGAGATTACAAAGCTAGCAAACGATTACATTCAATCCAAGGAAGAGATTTCGCAGGATGATAAGGTGATTAAGTTTTACTTTCACACAGAAAGTGATCTCCAGAAGCTAGATATTGTATTAGATAAAATCTATAAAAACACAGATGAGCTTTCTTCTAAGTTTCATACACTAAATTATATGCTTATGGAAAAATCCCTTCTAGCAGATCAATATGAGATTGGCGTGAAATGGGGTGATATCTATCGCAGAGAGGCAAAATCAAAGAAGCCTAAGTATATCAAAGGTCTCTATCTCTACTCCTGCTTGCTTTATAAAGCCAATCGCTCTACAATATCTCTATCTGTTATTGACAATGCCCTCAAAGACAAGCCTAGCAAGAAAATCGCCAATAAATTGAAGCTTCTAAGAATTGCTCAGTTAAAAAATGACTTTCAAATCATCATAGAATCAAAGAATTTCCTTAAAAACAATTACGACTCAACCTATGCGGATTTTATATTTGTTCATATGGTGCAGGCCTATCGAAATACAGGAAAGAAGAGGCGAGTAGAACAGCTTAAGGAAGAGTTTAAGAAAGACTTTGGGGATTCTATTTTGGTGGATACGGTAATGGGAATCTAGAAAATTATTTTTGATTGTAAAAAACGCCGCTTTTAAAATCATAAAAAAATCATTGATGGGGAATTAGCTCAGTTGGCTAGAGCGCTTCCTTGACATGGAAGAGGCCACTGGTTCAAATCCAGTATTTCCCATCACTTAGATGTCATCCCCGAATTCTTTTATCGGGGATTTGTTGATGTTGAGATTCCCTACAAGAATAGTAAGGGAATGACTCAATCCTTTTATTTTACGTCGTCGCTTTTCTTGTTTCTATCTCTCTCATCACCAGAGGTGTTATAGCTAGCAGACGGAGCATTTGGAATTTGATATCCTGTAATGATTCCGATGTCTTTTCTAAGTTGATCTCTCACATGAAGATTATCTTCAATCATCATTGCTTGTCTTAAATAAGTTTCAGAGCTTGCTATTCCCAATTCTCCTAGTATGCTAGAAGTCTTAATTCTAACTTCAGGCGAAGCGTTTTTTAACATATCTAGAAGCTTGAAAAGATGTGCAGAATTGGTTTTTTTGATTCCCACTACTGAGCCTAGCATTACGGTTTTAGCATAATCATCCTTTTCTTTTCCAAGAGCTGTATCAATCGCTGCAATCCCTGCATCTTTGTTTGTGTTACGAAGAGCTTCTGCTGCAGCAGCGCGGATATAGTAATGTTCATGGTCTAATGCTTTTACAACTATATCGAAAGATTCTTTGTCATCAGTTGCTTCTAGAAGATAGCCTAGAGACTTTAAAACCTCTCCCGCAGCTACGACAGCAGGCATTTTTTCTAGTTCAGCATAATAGACTCTTTGTTCTTTATCTTTTGTGACTTGCTCGCCTAATATTTTATAAGCTTCTGCTAATGGTTTAATAGCTAATTCGTGTCCGATTTCAGCTAAAGCTTGTGCAGCTAAGAATTTTACAATAGGCTTGTTATTGTCAGGAATATCAAAATTAATCGGTGTATAATTGTCTTTTTGACTAATTTCTTGGGTTTGTTTCTTGGTTGGCTCAGCATTGGTTGTAACACCTTTGAGGGCTAAAATCAAGGGACGAAGTGCTCTTTTGGTTTTTGCCTTCTTAAGAATATCGATGGCTGCAATTTTCTCTTGTAAGGTTCCATTGTTGACATTTCGGATTTGCTCTACAAAAAATTTATCACTACTACCTTCTCGGTAATTGAATGATTCAACGGCAAAAAGGGCTGAATGGGATACTACTAGTGCAACAGTTAGAATTGTGTATTTGAACATAATTTACTCCTATCTCTATTTATCGTATACCAATCGCTAAAAGTAAATTCTCATTTACTAATTGGCAGGTTTATTTTGGGTAATTGGTAATACGCAAAATATCTATGCTATTGATTGGTATGGTATATAAAAAAACTTCTCTCTTAAATTTCTAGCCATTTTTCGAAAATGCAGAAATTGATAGAAGGTCGGTGACTTTGCGCATCCTACCCCTTCCCTTCGTGGTTAAAAAATCCTTTACTTTACATTTTCGAGCAGGTTGAATGCGCGACAATCTCAAATTAAGTCTTGATTAATTGAAACTAATCTTAGATCATTGTCCATTCAGAGGAAACAAATTAAGTGATTGTAAAGAGGATTCTTTTTATTATTCCGATACTCTTCTTGTTTTGTAATACAAAAAACCAAGTGAAAGAGGCTAGGGATCACAATTATTTTGCGCTTAGGGATATTACTTTAGGAAAAGATAATACTATTTATTTATCAGCTCGTTCTGCCTATATTCCAAAAGATAAAACCAAAGAAGCATTTGAAAAATTCCAAGAGCTGCATTCAGATAATAAAATTAAACGAGCTTATTGGAAGTGCAATTTGAAAAATTCTACAACGTTGGAATGCACAGAAGAATTATTAATCAAGGATATGTCCGATGAAGTTAATTCTAAATAGTGTTTACTTTTTTTCTATTTTATTCCTTTTGAATTGTGATAATAGTATTTATGTGAAGCATGTGTATACTGACTTTAAGAAGATAGGGGCTTATCCCAATCAGCCGGTCGATACATATGAAATCACAAGAGTCACAACGATTCGAACTCCAGAAACAATCAACACATCTCGGAAGAAGAATATTTATTACTATACATTCCCTCCCATTTTAAAGCTAGTTCGTTTTGCGATTTCTACCGGTGAATCAGGAATTGTTTTTTTAGAAGACCCTGAATCAGAAGACAATCATAAAGTAGTATTATTCAAGCCAGCGCCCGATAAATATGTTATGGTTACCAAGATGCTATGCATTGTAGACAAAGAAGAAAAATTGAATTGCCAATGAATTTTACTTTGAAGCTTAGTAATCATTGTAGAGTATTACTTTCGTTATCCGCTTTACTTTTCTTGATAAATTGTGCTAGCGGAGAAATTAAATATCCCACTCGAAGAGTTTTAACTCAAACGCCAAGCAACACTCCCGGCGTAATCTATCGGTTCTATGTTGATATAGAAGAAAAGACTCATATAAAAAATAATATCTTCGGTATAGAAAGAGTTTATCAGGGAAATGACTCAAATACCGGCGAAGCATTTTTTAAGTTTTATTTTTATCAAGAAGCCGGAATTGAAATCTGCACATTCAATAAAAGTATTAACAATTATGAATGCAAAGATTTGGAAATTGTATTTAAGAATAATCATCAACGTTGAATTCGGGAAATTCTTTCTTCAAATTTCACAAACTCTTTATCTACTTTCTTCTTCAATTTCTTTTTATCTTTTTTACTTAGGAAGCTATATTGAATGCTATTATAAATAAAACCTTTTATATCATAGTAAGAAATTTCTTTATAACGTTTTGCTAATATAGCAAATTGTTCCGTAAAACTAGTTCTAAGAACTCCCATATCATCACTTGTGATAACGATTGGAACTCCAGAATTATGATAGAGTAGTAGGGGATGAAAATCATTCTTTATTCCAAGTATGAATTCATTGCTAAGCATATTGATTTCTACTGGAACCTTTTTTTCTTTCATATATTCCAAAAGAGCATAGCAATCTGTTTCATACGGAATGTCAACGCCGTGACCAATTCTATTTGCCTCGGCATCAAAGAGTGCAGAGTTTATATGCCAGGATAAATCTTCTGGTGGAACGATACCAACTGATAATTCTCCTGCGTGCAGAGAATATTTTAGTATAGGAAATTTTTTATGAAAATATTTAAACATCTCCATATGCAGCCAGTAATCTCTCATTGCATTTGGATTGTCTTCTGGTCCCACAATATTTGTTCCTACGATTAAATTCGATACATTATCTGATTGAAAGGAAAGAAAAATTTGAACAAATACTTCTGCAGGATTATCTGTTCGAGTAATGTAATTTTGATATCTTATAAGTATTCGCTGTTCATCTTCAACCGGGAGCTTTGACTTTTGGTGGATAATATTGATTGCCTCCGCGAATCGTTTAGCGACTTCTTCATACTGCATTTCAACGGTTAATGTCTTTACCATTTCATCAAACAGAAGGGAAAGCTTAACCTCTGCTTTTTCTTTTCCATCCAATTCCAGTCTTTCTTCTTGAATTTTTAATAAATTGGGAATGTATTTGCTACTAAATGCAGCAAGCTTAGTATCCTTTTTGTCATAGTCAGGACGTAAGAACATTGTCTCAATGTATTGAACATTTTCTATGATTGCTCTTTCTTTGATTTCTTTTAGAAAAACATCTTCGTTCCCTTTTATAAGTGGACCAAACTTTCTGAATGCTTCAAAAAAATGCTTATCCGGCGTTTGTTGTGTTTCTTTAAAGTCTTTGATTGACCACAAAGAAATTAGTTTGAGTTTTACTGGCAAATAACCTTTAGCCTCAATTAAAGAATTAATCGGTTGAACATTTGGGTCATTTGCTAAATTGAGAGGAATATTTTGAAATGAATCGCCTGTTTCTAAATTTATATAAAAGTTCTTTTTTACTGCTAATTCAAAATATTTCTCTGCATACACAGAGCCACTAAAATGATGATGTAAGTCTCCACCCTTAGGCATTCCATTAAAAAATGCTGTAAGCATCGCTTGGTTATCACGAATTTTTTGAAAGTAAGCATTTGTCTTTTCCGTATCATTTGCATGAATGGAAATTTGAAAAATAAAAAATGGAATGGTAATTAAAAATAGAAATCTCTTTGTAAATATAAACATCAAATATCACCTTTGTTCCAGTTCGTCTGAAACTAGGCTTTTAAGATAGCAAAATTTTTTATTGACAGAATGTTCTTACAGCGTTAATTCTTATACTATGCCTGCATTACTTCAAAAACGTCCTAAAATAAAATCTATAGATTTACCTTTTGACAAGCCACGCTATGAAGGCTTAACCTTAAGCCGAGAGGAGTATCTTGATTTAGAAGAAGACGGGTTTAAATACGATATGATAGAAGGAGTTCTACATTTGGCACCGAGCGGAGAGTTTGATCATGGAAAGTTACAAGGAAATTTAATTACAGAAATTAACATTTTCTTAAAGAAGTATTCAATTGGAAAAGCCGTTACCGAGATAGATGTATTTTTACCGGATGGAGAAGACGTTGTTAGACCTGATGTGAGTTTTATTCTTTCTGAAAATCTACACATCGTAAAGACTCATATTCATGGAGTTCCGGATTTAGTGTGCGAAGTTCTTTCTCCAGGATCAATGAAAAGAGACTTAGGGGTCAAAGCGCAAAGATATTTAAAAAATGGGGTGAGCGAATATTGGATAGTATACCCTAAAGAAAAAAAAATAGAACTCTGGATCAACAAAAATAAAAAAGAATGGAATAAACTTTCTTCTCCTGTTTTAAAAAGTTCCCTACTAAAAGGTTTTAAGATTAATCAAAAAGATTTTTTTAAATAACGAACCCTAATCTATGGCAAGTGGTAAGGCTTAGCAGGAGTATTCTTTAAAATTGCAAAGCTTCGATAGAATTTTTCTTTATCGCCTTCTCTAAAACCTGTAATCAACAAACCCAATATCATATCATCCTCTTGATTTTTCCCGATATACCGAATTTCACATAATACGTTTATCGCTGATTGCATTTTAAAAAATATATCACAATTGAATCCTGATACATGGGGCAAATGTTGCTTTAACTCTCTGTCTGTGATTTTTACCTTTAGTCCATCTCTCGACAAATCCAATATTTTATATTTTCCAGTATTTAGAATAAAATTAGATTCCCGAATTCGATCTATCATTTCGAATGTTAGAATTTTAATTTCCATTACTTGGTCATGGTCGATTGGCTTTGTGCGACTTTGAATATGCACATAACCAAAAGGGATTGCAATGTTTTGTGTATTGACGTAAATTACCGGCATGATGATTTCAGATACAATCTTTTTAGTTTTATACATATTAACAAGCTGGTGAATTTCTGTGTGATACTCATCTTCTAGATTAATAAAATCATCTTCGGCTAATGTGGTGTAACTTTTTCTGTCCTGTGTATTTGCGACAAATAGTGTTTTGCCTGATTCTTTAACAACTTGAAACCTTTCATCTAAATCAGGTTTAAAAATATCTATCTTGATATAGTCAAAGTCTTTTTTTAATCTATTTTCATAATCAGTAAAACTAATCTTCATATACGTTGGAATTGTGTGCATTGTATTTTCGATGGTAACGCCACTGGTTCGAATATTAGTGACCCAGACTTGCTCGGGAGAAGGATGCAAACGGTCGTTCTTTCTTTCTTTACTCGAGACTAGAAATTTATTGATTTGCAATAGATATAAATTGCCTGGTTTTTCACCGAGAACTGTGCAATCAAATTGAATATAGCGACCAAGAAGCTTTGTTAAAACAAGATTCTGCCCTTTTCTTAGAATAAATCCTGGATCTAGTTTTTCGATGATAATCTTGAGTCCATCGGCATTGTGCTCCAGAAGCCTTACATGGGTTTCTGTATCCTTGATCTGCATTTCTGTCTTACTTAAATGCTTTGCCAGAATCACAACGCGCTTATGAGGTTCTTTGATATCTACAGTTTCACGAATTTTTCTGTCAATGATCTCCAAAATCTTTTGGCTCCTATCGAATTCGATATTAAATTTCTCTTGCAATTCAATCCAAGGCGATTTATTTGTGGATATGACCAGTTCAATAATTAAAAATCAACCAGTTCAAGACGGACTATCCGGAGAGCAATTGTTCTCTGCTCAAATCGGACTCACATACAGGGATTTTTTAGTTCTCCCTGGCTATATAGACTTTAATCCTTCCGATGTAAATCTAGAATCAAAAGTCAGCCGTAATATCACAATCAAACGTCCCCTTATCAGTTCACCGATGGATACCGTTACAGAATCAGCAATGGCAATCGCGCTAGCCCTACAAGGTGGATTAGGCATAATACATTATAATAACTCTATTACAGAGCAAGTAAATTTTGTAAGAAAAGTTAAAAGATACGAAAATGGTTTCATCACCGATCCAATTATTTTGGGTCCTGAGAATACAATTGAAGATTTAGACGATATAAAAGATAAGTTTGGATTCTCCGGGATTCCAATCACAGAAGATGGATCGTTCAATGGGAAGTTAATTGGTATCGTAACGAACCGAGACGTTGACTTTGAACCAAATCGCACTGTAAAACTTGGAACTGTGATGACTACAAATCTAGTTACAGCTCCAGTAGGAATTAGTTTAAAAGAAGCGAACAATATTTTAAGAGTCAAAAAAGTTGGAAAACTTCCTATTATTGACAATGAAGGAAAACTGGTTGCCCTTGTTAGCCGCTCCGATCTTAAAAAGAATAAAGAATTTCCAGATTCATCCAAAGATCACAGCAAACGCCTGTTAGTCGGTGCAGCGGTTTCTACATTGCCTGAATCTAGAGATAGAGTTGCAGCACTTTACGATGCTGGAGTGGATGCAATTATTATTGATTCTGCGCAGGGAAATTCAAGTTATCAAATTGAGATGATTAAATTCATCAAAGCAAATTTTAAAAATCTGGATGTGATTGCGGGTAACGTTGTTACTAAAGAACAAAGTCGCTCTCTGATTGAAGCAGGTGCGGATGGATTACGCGTAGGAATGGGTCCCGGTTCAATTTGTATTACACAGGAGACAATGGCTGTTGGTCGCGCTCAAGCAACTGCAGTTCATATGACTGCAAGTTATGCTGCACAATTTGGAATTCCTGTAATTGCAGATGGAGGAATTAGTAACATCGGTGATATTGCGAACGCACTTGCGATTGGTGCATCTACTTGTATGATGGGATCAATGTTTGCAGGAACGAATGAAGCACCCGGTGAATATTTTTATGAAAATGGAATTCGTTTAAAAAAATATCGTGGTATGGCAAGTCTAGAAGCAATGAAAGCCGGTGGGGATAAGAGATACTTTAGCGAAAGCCAAAAAATTAAAGTAGCGCAAGGTGTAAGTGGTGCAGTAGTTGATAAAGGCTCAGTGATTAACTTTGTTCCTTATCTAGTGCAAGGGCTTCGTCAATCCTTTCAGGATATGGGATATAAAACTATTCCAGAACTACATGCAGCATTGCAGAATGGAAATCTTCGTTTTGAAAGACGCTCTGAATCAGCACAAGCACAAGGTTCTGTTCATGGATTGTATTCCTATACAAGCCCGACAATGAGAGTGGAATAGAGGTCACTTCGATACAATTTGCGCAGTCGTTTGGAGAGAGAAAAACCTAAACTGTTTTAGGTTTTTCTTTTGAACCACTTGCGCAAATCACTCAGTGACCGGATTTTAAGTATTCTTTGTGATTATATAATAAAACCTTACATGAAAAAAATAATCTTATTCATTCTAATTACATTATTAAACACAACGTTATTCGCAAGAGAGGTTACATTTCTGCCTGCATACGTTGTAGGGGAAGAGCCACCTGCGTTAAAAAAGAAAGACAATCTTTCTACCGGTGTCTCAGAGTTAATTGCCTATTATGCGAATGAAAACTTTATTGTAGAAGTTTCAGATCCTGATAAAGTAAAAACGTTTGTCAATGAGTTAGGCGAAGAGATGGATAGAAAGCCTAGTAGTGTGCTATTAAATGGAGTCTGCGAAGAGTTTAGTTCTGACTTCATTGTTAAAACAGAAATCAATTTTGAGTCAAACATTTCAATCCTGTCCGAAGTTTACAATTGTAGAGGAAAGGTAGTCGCTTCCAATGAAAGCCTGTTTAAGGATAACTTCTATTTGGCGATGGAAAAACATACAAAGAAGACTTTGAGCTTTCTTGTTCCAAAGAATAAAACAAGTATTGCGCTAGAAGCAAATGCACAAGAAGAGATTGTATTCTTATTTGATCTTTCGGGGTCATTGACGCGAGAAGTGAAGTCTGCCATTCATTATATTCAATCTATCACTGGTTCAAAAAATCTTTCTATCGGAGCTGTCTTTGTAGGAGAGAATTCAATTAAATTAGTTAAGCCTTCTTTCGATCATGCAAAGCTCAAAGAAGAATTTGGTAGGATTAAGCAGAGTGGCGATGTTGGGCTTGATCGGATTATACAGGGATTGGTTAAGGTCAGGTCAGAGTTAGGGACGACTAAGATTGCTAAGAAGAAGTTCATTATTATAACAGATGCAAAGAGCAATTCTTCTAGCGACTACGGATATTTATCCGCTGTTCAAACAGTTCGAGAGCAGGGATATAAAACATTTATCGTAACAGGATCCTTTTTTGATTTCAAATCCATGAGTATGCATAAGAAGGCAGCAAAGTCCGCCGGAAATAATTTACAGCAAATCACACATTTCCAAAAAGTAGGAACGACGAAGGGGTATAGAACTATTTACCTCTACGATCGAAGTATTTATTTTGATGAATCAGAACAAGTCAATCCAAAAGAATTGGATTTTAAAGAAATGGGAGTGCTCGAAGAAGGAAGAGTGCTGGGTAAGGTAGATTTCCCGCATCCTGATAATATGAGTGATGTTTACGAAAAAGTCCAGGGAACAAGATTAATTGAGAGACAGACTATACAGTCTAACATTGAATCTATTATCGAAAGAATTGTTCAAAGCAAGTCCGGAGCATTAAACTTTACGGGAAGTAAAATTCTAATTAAATCGGGATCTACATCTTTTTGGCTAACCCTTAATTCTTCCGGTGAGTCTTTAGAAAATCAGGATGTTTCCATACGAGCTAGCTTTATCAAAGATGAATTCAGTGCGAACGGTTTTGCGAATATTCCTGCTGAAACGATTGTGGTGAAAGAAAATATTCCTAAACTATTAGTTTTGGATCCAGCACAAATTCGGAATTTTCTAAAATCCAATGGTTCGTTTACATGCTTTGTGTCTGGTAAAGTCTTAGAAGTAAAATAAAACATTAGCAAATTTTGATTTTACATTCCAATACAATTCAAAGATGGGAACGTTAGGCGCAAGTTTTTTCACGGAAACAATGGTAAATGGAGTGACTCTTAATTAAAGTAGACTATCATAGAGATTGGAGATTAGAGTCGCAAAATGAAAACAATATATTTTCTTGTAGGATGCATTTTACTTAGCATGAATGCGATTCTAGCTGATCCGCTTATCATAGATGGGACAAACAATACCTATAAACTCAGTCCTTATATTCATTTTTTAGAGGATAATACAGGTAAGCTTACAATTGAAGATGTGCAAAGTCCGAAGCTACTCGGTGAATTCCAAATAAATAAAAAAGAAGTTCCAAGTTTTGGAATAACTCCTTCTGTATATTGGTTTTATTTTGACTATGAGGCTAGTGAGATTTTGGATACCTACTTGCTTGAAATAGAATATCCACTTTTGGATAATGTCACTTATTCTTCTATTAATAGTCATGGAGAGTGGGTTCATAAGATAGTCGGGGATACTCTCCCTTTTGCGCAAAGAGAAATTAATCATAGAAACTTTGTTTTTTCTCTTCATGACCGAAGCTCGCAGGGAAAAGTTTTCTTTAGAGTAAAAACTGATGGCTCTATGCAATTTCCAGTTTCGATACATAAGCAAATACATTTTTGGGAGAGAGAGCAAAAGTTTCTTTCTTTGCAAATGATTTTTTTAGGAATTATGGCTGCGATGATCTTATACAACGCACTGCTTGGAATTTCTTTAAATGACAAAACTTATTTCTTTTATATATTCTACTTAATCTCAGTAACGTTATTCGAAACATCTTTAAATGGTATCAGTTACCAATTCTTCTGGAGAGAATATACTTATTGGAATGAAATATCTATTCCAGTTTTTGTTGCCCTATCCAATATTGGGATTTCTGCATTCATTATTTCGTTTTTGAGGATAAAGACCAATTTGCCTCTACTTTATAAAATATTTTTAACAATCATATTTTTTTCGATTATCAATGTGGCACTTTGTTTTTTTATATCTTATGCAAAGGCTATTAAATTGGCAATGTTATTCACTGCAATCTCATCGATTCTATCTATGCTTACAGCATTTCTAATTGCAAAGAAAGGATATCGGCCGGCTAAGATCTATTTGCTCGCATGGTGTATTTTTTTACTTGGTGCAACATTACTCGCATTTAATCGTTTTCAGATTGTTCCTGTCAATGTATTTACGGAGAATACGGTGCAAATAGGAGTAGCCGTTGAATCAATTTTAATTTCATTTGCGTTAGCTGATAGAATAAAAATTTTACAAAGAGAAAAGGAAAAAGCGCAAGAAGAGTATATTGCTTTGTTTAATAATTTAAGCGTGGGGGCATATAGAAATACAGGAGACTCGAAAGGAATATTTTTAAAGGCTAATCCCGCTATAGCGCGCATGTTCGGATTTGAAAGTGTAGAAGAATTTATGAAAATGAATGTTTCTGACTTGTATGCAAACCCAGAAGAAAGAATTCGATTTGTAGAGATGATGAAAGAAAAAAAAGAATGTCACAAATATGAATTATTATTGAGACGGAAAGATAATTCATTGTTTTCCGCTTCTTTAACTGCTAGAATATATTACGATAGTGAAAACAAATATGATTATATGGATGGTATCATTGAAGATACTACTGAATTTAAAGAAGCGCAGAAGAAATTAGAGAAAGCACAATTGGAGTCGATTGATTCGATCAGAAAGACATTCCGTATTGCATCGGAACTAAGTGTGTTTAAAAATGAAATGGACCTTGCCAAAAAAATTCAACAATCTATGATTCCAAATAAAACTCCAACAGTGGAAGGATTAGATATTGCCGCTTGGTATAGACCAATGGAGAGTATAGGTGGGGATTTTTATGATTTTCAAAGAAAGGGAGATTATTTAGGATTCATAATTGCAGATGTATCGGGACATGGAGTTCCTGCTGCACTTATAGTGTCCACTTTCAAAACGGCATTTTGGTTTCAAGATGAGATGATGCCTAAGCCTGCATTCTGGTTTCAAGATCAGAATTTTCCTAAACCAGAAATATTGCTTTCTAATATGAATAAAATTTTGAAAGGAAAATCAGGTGGTGAATTTGTAACTGCCTGTTATGGGTATATTGATATTAAACGCAAGATTTTAAAAACTGGAAATGCAGGTCATTCAGATTTACTCATTTATCGCAAGAAAGATGAAAAGTTATTTTCTCTAAATCCAGAAGGAGCAGCCCTTTGCGTTTTTAAAGATCCAGAATATAAATCAGAAGAGTTTCAGTTAGAAAAAGGAGATCGGATTTTTCTTTATACAGATGGACTCTTCGAAGTAATCAATGAGCAAGATGAACAATTTGGAGAGGCAAGACTTTCTCAAATGTTGAGAGACAATAGCGGATTATCCGCTCAAGAGTTTGGAGATTATTTACTTAATACAGTAATTAATTGGTCTAGAGGCAAAGAAAAATTGGAAGATGATATTGCTCTCATTGTTATTGATGTGATCGGATAATAAAAAATGACTTGTTTTTTTTGGAACCTTATTATATTATCCTGTTTCTAACTGAATAGAACTCAAAAAGAGGTAAATAATGAGACAATTTTTAATCATAGCTTTAGCAATTTCCATAATCGGAACGTTTTCGATTTCTGCACATGACCACAAAGGTAAAGGCGGGAATATGGGAAAAGAGCATTTCAAAAAAATGGATGCTGACGGAAATGGAAAAATTTCTAAAGAAGAATTCCAAAAATTTCATGATACTAAATTCACTGAAATGGACAAAGACACAGACGGTTCCCTGACCGAAGAAGAAATCCAAACTTACCACAAAGAAAAAGGCAAAGAAATGAACAAAGGTAAGGGAAAAGGAAAGAACAAAGGAAAAGCAAAGGGAAAGGATAAGGACAAAGACGAAGATAAAACTGATGACAAAGAAAATGTCAAAGAAGATGAAAAGGACAAAGAGTCCGAAAAGAAGTAAATAATCAATATTTGCCGCCGATAAACCCGAATGCGGTTTATCGGTGGTAGCCCCTATTTCAATTTAATAAATCAATTCTCTCATCAGTGGTTAATGAAAAAACATCCATTATAACGAATCAAATTATCTAGTATTCAGAGATTGATTGACTAAATTTTACAGAGTAAAAATAAAGGAATCATGCATAAAAATTTGCTCTTCAATGATCGTTTTTATTTTAGAATATTTTCCATTATCCTCGTTCTACTTTTATTTTCCAATTGCACAACAACAGAAAACGCAACTCGTTTAGAAAAATGGAGTTGGATGATACAGCAAGAAGATAAGATATTTGAATCTTCTATTTCTGAATTCGGAAAGTTAAAACCATTGGTTGAAAGAAATATATTTGGAAGAGATATTGAAACACCTCAAGAGGAATATATTTTAATTCAAAATTCTACGGAACAATTTGCAGAAGAGATATGTAAAAACATTTCCGATTGGGATATAAGTGCAAGTAAAGATTGGGTGGAAAGGGTTAATCGCTATATATCTACAAAGAATGTAAATATAGAGATATTAGAAAAAAGTTTTGATTATAAAAAACCAATTGAGGCCAGAGGAGATTGCAATTCTGTTTCTCAAAAGAATCAATTTATTTTGGATGATATTCTAAAACTTGTAAGAAAAACAAAAGCAGATTTAGACGATCCACAAAAACATGATCGCCCGACAAGAATTAGTTTACTGCAAAATAGAATTCGAGTTCCGATTGCAAATGAAAAAGAAGAAGACAAATCGGATCTTTATAAGAGAAAAACTATTACAGCAAAAAAGTATTCTGATTTTACGAAGGATGTCGTTTTAGCGACTGCGAAAGAGACATTTGTGACAGAATGGACTTGGTTTATTGCATATTTAATTTTAACAATAAAGAATATTTCCGGCTACCCATCAGATATCTATACAAAAGGAGTTGCATTGATTATGCTTGCTGCGATTGGGAATAAATATTTTAGCTATAGACTTAACGATCGAGATACTGCAAAGGAACTTTTACACAAAAAGAAAATACGTTTTTATGAGGAAAGATTTTCTGGGAGCGAACAATTATTAAATGAAACTCACTATGTTCTAATCAACGACAAAGAAAATAGACTTCCCGGTTTCGATGAATTTGCCGCTGCACTCGATTTTCAAATTACGAATTATGAAGAATTGCATCAGTATTTCCTTACTAAAGATGGAATTCAATTTAAAACAAAAGAAATCGAAGCGATTTGTGAAAAATACAAATGTAATCGCCAACCTGATATGGAATTGTTAAGAAAGAATGCTAAGGCAACAATAGAAGAATTAAAGAAGCGGAGAATGGCGAGTAGTCTTTTGAATTGAGATAAGGATTACGCAGTCATTTCACTTCCAAATAATCTTCTTCTCAATGGTTTCGATATAAAGCAAAAGACTTTCTTTCAAGCAATAGGCATGAAATCTCCACTTCGATCCCATTCATCAATTGCATCTAAATATTTAGCACGCTCGATTACTTTAATAACAGCAGGTGGATATCCAAACTGAAATAAGAGCAAGTTCAGTATTAGCCGCGCAGTGCGACCATTACCATCAGTAAAGGGATGAATCTACACCTAACGGTGGGTTCGCTGCCGCGGGCTAAATTATAATACTCTTGCTTCCTGCTTTGCTCTATCAGTCAAATGAAACAACAAAATATCAATATCCGAAGGATCTACACCAGAAATTTGCGCAGCCTTCTCAAGGGTGAGCGGCTTATGCTTTGTTAGCTTCACAATGGCTTCGGTTTTCAAAGCAGTAATTTGCGAATAATCAAAATTATCCGGAATTTTGACAGAGAGGTTTCGAGTGCGCTCTTTGATGGTTTGGTTTTCACGTTTGATATAGCCTTCGTATTTGATTTCCATTTCGAGGATTTTAATTTCTTTGTCACTGATGGAGTCTAAGCCAGGAATAATCGTTTTACAATCTAAAAGTGAAATTTCAGGACGACGAATAAAAGAATCCATATCAGAGCCAAACTTAATGGTATCAATTCCTTTCGATTGTAAAAGCTCAGTCAAGGCAGGAGAAGGCTTTAAATTCATGGCATAAATCTTTTGACGGAGATCATCGACGCGGGCGTATTTTTCTTCCATACGAGCATAATCTTCGCGGCTAAGAACGCCTAACTGCAACCCGTATTTCATTAGCCGCTTGTCAGCATTATCCTGGCGAAGGAGTAATCGGTGTTCGGCGCGAGAAGTGAACATACGGTAGGGATCTTCTACACCTTTGTAAACGAGATCATCGACAAGAACGCCAATATAACTTTCAGAACGAGAAAAAATCATAGGCTCAAGTCCACGAACAGAGAGTATAACGTTGTAAGCCGCAACTAGACCTTGAGCGGCTGCTTCCTCATAACCGGTAGTGCCATTGATTTGACCTGCGTGGTAAAGACCTTTGACGCGATGAGTTTCGAGTGTGGGCTTTAATTCAGTAGGATCTACAAAGTCATATTCGACAGCGTAACCGGGGCGCATAATCTCAGCTTGCTCCAAACCTTTAATAGAACGAATTAATTTCCACTGCACTTCTTCCGGCAAACTAGTCGAAGTTCCATTTACATAAACTTCCATCGTCTCATAACCCTCAGGCTCGAGAAAAATCTGATGACGCTCGCGCTCGGCAAAACGAACAATTTTATCTTCAATAGAAGGACAATAGCGCGGTCCCGTAGATTTAATTTGTCCCGAATACATAGGGGATAATTCTAAATTGGCGTTGATGATCTTATGAGTTTCAGCATTCGTATATGTTATATGACAAGGAATCTGACGACGAGTAATGCGATCATTAGAAAAAGAAAACGGAGTCGGATCTTCATCGCCATCTTGAATGGCTAATTCAGAGTAGTCGATAGAATTTTTATTGAGTCGCGGCGGTGTGCCCGTCTTCAAACGACCGAGTCGAAAGTTGACTGCGCGCAGTGATTCTGACAAACCTTGCACGGTTCCATCGCCCAGACGACCGGAAGCTTTTTGATAAGTCCCGATATGAATGATACTTTGTAAAAAAGTTCCGGTTGTTAAGATTAAATGATTCGTAAAAATTTCAAATCCGCGACCAGTGCGAACACCAATGACGCGATTATTCTCAATCAAGACATCTTCGACAGTGTCCTGGCGAATCGAAAGTAGCCGTTCGGCTTCCAAAGTGTGTTTTACTTTGAGTTGGTATTCCTTCTTATCGGCTTGTGCGCGTGGTGCCCAGACAGATGGTCCTTTAGAAGTGTTAAGCATTTTAAATTGAATTCCTGTTGCATCGGTCACGCGCCCCATTAAACCGCCTAACGCATCGACTTCGCGCACCATGTGCCCCTTTGCGATTCCACCAATGGCGGGGTTACAGCTCATTTGCCCGATGGTGTCCATATTCATTGTGATGAGTAATGTGCGTAAGCCGCCACGTGCGGCGATATACGAGGCTTCCGAGCCAGCGTGACCCGCGCCCACGACGATGCAATCAAATCGGTTTGGAAAAAAAGAATTCATAATGTTATTAATTCTTAGACCGTCTAGGTATAAACCATTTTTTGACTTTGGTTTGGGCGATTCGGACATATCGAAATAGGGTTGAAAGTATTCAACCCCTACACGATTTACACCGACCGCGCTGCTCGTGGGTTCCGTCTTATTTTGAAATGCTCGCTGCCGGCTCGTATTTCAAAATAAGACCAAGCCCTCACATCGCTATCGCAGGATTTTTCGGAGATATGGGACATAGTTGTATTTAGTAAAAATCCCTAGACTCGATGCTCTTTTTTGCCAAATACAAAAGGGAAAAGTTTTCTTTAAAATTGTAGATTTTTTAAATAAAAAATCAATTAAACGCACATTCGAGAACTTTTTTTACCTAGTATTAGTATGATTACTTTTCGAAATTCTAAATCGTTTCCAATTGAAGAGCTTTGGAAAAAAGATAAAACTGTTTCGACTCTCCTAGTTCCCGCTCATCTAGTCGCGGCTTTGAAGGAAAAAAAGAAAGAGCATGGTAAGAGTCTTGTCATTTATTTTCGGAATCTTCTCTGGAAGTATCGGACTTTAACTCATTCCGGTATGCTACCCGATCCTAGAAAAATTAAGACTGAATACCAAGAAGAGGGATTGGAGCTAAGACGTGTTAGCTTTCGTGTGCCGAACGCGGATTGGGTTGAGATTGGGGAACTGGCTTTAGCATTTGGTAAATCTCGCTGTTGGGTTTTTACTTTTTTGTTTGAGCTAGATCTTACCGGATTTTGGGAAATGCTACTGGAGTCGGGATTAAATGATGCAGTTCCGACCCATATTCAATTACTCCTACGAGTTTCATGGACTTTAGAGCGTGTAAGGTCAACTTTTGCACGAGAGTATTACGTTAGAGTATAGCTACGAAACTCCAAAACCCATTTTCACGAATAGACCAAGCAAAGAACTAAATACCAACCAGCGAAGCCATACCCAAAAAAAGTAAAACAACCCCAAGCGCGAGGGATAGGAGAGGCTTGGTTTTTTTGTGAGAGCGGGGAGCAGTATACCCGATCGAGCGAAAAACGGAACCCTCGGATAGCCCGATCTTGTTGGATCCTTCTATCGAGGAAGCTTATGCGTAAGGAAAATGCCGAGCCAACAAGACGCGCCCAAAAATTCTTGACCCTTTGAATGAGTAGTAAAATTCTATTTACATGGATAAATTTTCTCAGTTCTCTTCCTTTCTACGGGATCGTTATTTTGACAATATCAAGGCACACAGAATTTTGTCGGCGGAGGAGGGAGTATATTCTGATTTTCCGCAGAGTTTGCATGGATCGCTGCGAAATGTTTTAGGAAGTAGTGGTATACAGCGATTATACGGTCACCAAGTTTCGGCGTTCGAATCGATTTCGTCGGGCAGAGACACGCTTATGGTCTCTAGGACGGCGAGTGGAAAGACGCTTTCGTTTTTGCTCCCGATTTTGGATGACTATGTTACCGCAAAACAGCCATTTACCACACTTTTACTTTATCCGACGAAGGCGCTTTCTCGTGATCAGGAAGGAACTCTCGGCAAACTCATGCATGAAGTGGCTAAGGGCAAAAAGATGGGAACCTTTGATGGCGACACTCCAAAGGAAGAGCGGGAAAAGTTAAAGGATAATGCTGATTTTATTATTACAAATCCTGATATGTTGCATTCAGGAATCTTGCCCAATCACAATCGCAAATGGAAAAATTTTCTTTCTCGCTTGAAATACATTGTAGTCGATGAAGTGCATACATATCGAGGATCTTTCGGTTCGCACGTTGCAAATGTATTTAGTCGGCTAATACGAATATGTCGTGTGCATGGAGCAAATCCAATTTTTATTTGTTCATCGGCTACTGTTGGTAATCCGGCCGAGCATGTCGAGGCTTTGTTTCAAAGATCGTTTCGAATTATCGACAATGATACTTCGCCTCGTCCTAAGCGAGATATATTTTTTATGAATCCATCTCTTTTTAAAAGCAATGGTGGAGAAATGTATCGCAAAGGTCCCGCCTCTCTTTCTATTCCATTGATACGCTTTGCTGCTGAAAATGATATTCGCACGATTTGTTTTTGTCGTGCACGTCAAGAGGTAGAACGACTGTATACCGCTGTTGTTGATTCGGCACCACATCTTCGCTCGAAGGTTAAACCTTATCGCGGTGGACTCTTACCAAATGAGCGTCGCCAGATAGAAGAAGATTTATTTTCTGGAAAAATCAATACCATTATTTCCACTAACGCATTAGAATTAGGAATTGATATTGGTGATTTGGATTTGTGTATTCTTTCTGGGCATCCGGGAACTCTTGCGAGTTTTTGGCAGCAGGCAGGACGCGTTGGTCGAAAAGGTAAGGGAGCGTCTATCGTATTTATTGCCAAGGATTCACCGATTGATCAGTATATGGTGAATCATCCCGAGTTTGTTACAAGTGCTCCCGTCGAGGAAGCCTGGTTGTCGTCGCATAATCCATATATCATTCTACAACATCTTCCCTGCGCCGCCTATGAGTATCCGCTTCAAATGGAAGAATCTCATTATGCAGGGGATACTTACGATTCGGCGGTAGATGTTCTTGTGAAAAATTTAACCTTAAAGCCTTATCATGAATCCTTTCGTTATAACTTGCAAAATTATCCTGCCATGGGTGTAAATCTTCGCGGAATGACGGATTACAATGTTGATATCTACTACGATGGAAAAGTCATTGGAGAAATTGATCCAATTAGTGCCCGTGCTGCCTTACATAAAGATGCAATCTACCAACATCTAGGTCGTAGGTATATATCGCTTAACCTCGACTTAGAAAAAAAACTTTGTGAAGTCGATCTTGTCAATGTAGATTATTACACCGAAGCCGTTTGGGAAACCATGCTGAATATGACTGAAATTGATGAGACCAAAGAAGTGCAAGGTGCTTTGTTGAATTTTGGTGAAGTCAATGTGAATAAGCAACCCAAGCTTTACAAAAAAATCAAAGAGCGCTCACATGAAAACATTGGCTATGGTCCGATTACTTTACCGCCTTTTATTTATGATACAACAGGTCTTTGCCTTTATCCACCACCACTCTGGTTAAAAGCTGTCGAAGCGGTTGACAAGCGTTATTCGGAAGCAGCCCTTTATGGTTTGAGTTATATTTTGAAACGCTCTGCACCCAGTCTTTGTATGGCAGATGTTTCTGATATACACACTGACGTTTCTCTCACCGAAGTAACTCGCAATGAGTGGAAATCTGCTCTTTATCTATACGACGCTCATGAAGGTGGAGTAGGTTATGCAGAGAAAATTTACGATAAAATTACCGATGCGTTAGAACTTTGTCTCGCTATTATTGATGAGTGTGAATGTGAAGCCGGCTGTCCTTCTTGTGTCACAGCCAATCCAACCGGACTTGAAAATCGCGACTTGCAGGATTTGTTAGAGGAGTCTAATGCGTCAGTAGCCTGCACTCGTAGTTTGATTCGAGTTCTATTAACGGGTAATCTTGAATTACCTGAGATTATTTTGCATAAGCATCCCTCTCCCAAAAAAGTAGAGCAAGTAGCACCCGATCCCGAAAAGATAAAATTGGAAAATCGTTTGCATCGTGCATCCTCTATTTTACAAAAGAAAAGAGATCGGATTTATTGAATGCGGCTAAGGACAACTTACCCCATTTAGGGGTAATGCGTATTTAATGCTAAGATAACAGTGGACTTTTTTCATATCGGTCGCATTTAAAAATACATTGTAAAAAAGCATTTCTGCAATATCAATATTTCCGAAGTCAGTGCCCCCACTTGAATTTGCTATATAATAAACATAATTTCCGCTCCCAAAATTGTTATACCCCTGACCTGGGGCGGTAATCGTGTTATTAGTCGCATCTAAGCTTCCATCTAAATAACCATTTACTAAGCTCGTCCCATTTTGTAAAACCGAGTGAATTCGAAAATTGGTAAAGCCCGGTGATGTGTTAAAATAAAGATTGTCTGCATTGCAATATCTAGTTAGAGATAATGTTCCTGTAGTCGCTAAGAATATAAATCCTCTTCCTCCATTTGGGCAACCTCCCATGGTTAGAATGGATACTGCTGCTCCCGGTGCCCCATTTAATTTCGATACCGAGAAAAAAGATCCACTGTCATCCACATACAATCCGGTTGGAAATCCCGATCCTCGACCGAATCCAGAACCAGCTACTCGAACTACCGGCAAACCATTGATAACCGCATTTTGAAAAGTTGCACCTCCGCTCCCTGGAAAATTATTCCCGTTTCCACTCGAATCATTCCATGGATTAACACTTGCTCCATTCGCTAAAGCCATTGAGTCAGCTCGAAGCCAAAGTCCAATTCCATTAATTGCTCTTGGTGCATAAATTGCGACCGTGTAAATCTGCGTGCTTCCGTCTGCTGCTACAACTGTAAACGCAACTGGGTTAGTGAAGTCTACTGCCGATATGCCGCTAGTTATGGCTGTGCCGTTTACAGTTACAGATACTCCTGTATGTGAGAATGTAGGAATTAATCCTGTTAAATTAGTAGTTGCCGGAGGGGCAATCATTATTACCCCCAATCCATTGAAACTGCCTGTGATACTTAAGGATGGGATGTTAATTGCTGTTAATACTTTTGAATTACCAGCGCAAGTAATATTGATGTTGGTCACATTCGCATTTTGCACTATTCCGGAGGCATTCCCAATGCTACATCCCTGATTGACTGGGTTTGTTGTTACAGTCACCGCATAAGATAAATTATTCGCTAACTGCCGTGTAAAAGTAAACGCGCCATTTTGTGAAATTGTTATCGTATCAGTAGAATTATTTGTCAGAGTAAGAGACCCTGTAAGACCAGTAATGCTTCCTCCTATTGTAAAAGAACTAGGCGCAGTTGGTGTTGCGGGTGGAGTTGTGGGAGCACTTGATGGTGGTGTATTTGTGACCGAGGCAGATGTGTTGGTAACTGGCTTGTAACCGCAGAATGAGCTTTCATCTTTCCCGATTATTTTTAATGCAAGTATAGCTTGAAAAGTTTTTGAATCCATATCACAAAGCAAATCAATCTTAAGTGGTTGACATGTTAGAAATAAACTTATAAAAATAAACGCTTTTGAAAGATTGAAAATTGAGTGATAGCCTTTGAACATAAAAACCTCACCGAGAAGTAAATTGATTTTTTTGAAAAAGTCAATGATTTATTAGTATGAAAAGCTACACTGTATTTTTAAATAATAGTGTTCATACTAGAGAAATGCTTATTGTTATTATTTTATTTGCATTAACCCCGCATTGGCTAACAATTAATTGTCAGAAAAAAATCTGCAACAAAGAGTTTCGAGCGATAAAAAATTTTCTTTTATTTGCAATACATTTGAAAAATCTGCAAATATGTCTGCAAAATCAAAATTAACATTCTTTCCTCTTTGTATCCTATTCATTTTAAATCTCTCCTGTGAATCCACTGAAAATCGTATAGAATACTTTCTATCAGAGCGCATGAAAGAAACGGAAGCTGTTCAAAAAATCTGCGAAGATTTCGGAAACTTAAATTTGAATCAGGATAATCTTGTAAATTATATTGGAAAAATGGGAGATTTGAAAAACCAATTTGAAAAAAGTCGAACTGATTTGTTAAAGAATACATTTACGAATATAAAATTAGAAGAAGGACGAATTGGGAGTAGCGAACTGGATAATCTTGGTAATCTCCTCGGTCTCTCTGAAAATGAAAAAAAGAAATTGCCTTCTAAAGAAAAATATGAATGGGAAATGAAATACAAAACCTGGATTGCGAATAAAAAAGAAATCCAAGAGAAAATCAAAGCCGGCCAAGATGTATCGAAAGAGATCATTGAATTTAAACAAACCATTTCAGAATTAATCACTGGTAAGGTTAATATAAGTTATGCGCTCAAACTCTCGTTTACCCAGTCTCTTCTTGTTGTAATTATCCATAATGCAAATCAAGTCGAAAAAGATTTAGATAAACATCTAGAAAAATTAGGAACTCTTGGAATTGTAATGCATAGCATTGCAAGAGAAATTCTTGCCGAAGTATTGGCACAACTTGTCGAAATACTCATTCCCTTTATTGAAAAGAAAGAATTGATTAACCCGATTGATATTACACGCGAAAGTTGCAAGATTTACAAGAAATACGAAACTACTCCCGGAGTATCAAATCGTTTATTAAAACGAACTATTCTGCGATTTCTGAAAGAGGATAATTCTGATTATTCTTTGACCAAAATCTACAATCTCAACAATCTCCTGGGACTTCAAACAGAGGCTGAACTTGGCAAAAGAGCTGGCTTGGAAAAGTTAGAAAAAAAGAAGGACGAATTTTTAAAGAAAATATCATCTAGTCAAAGCTTAATGACTGGTGGAATAGCTATTTGTAATACCGATGATTGTAAACAAGTCTCTGAGAGTATTCTTAAAAACTCTCTGTTACCTTCTATTCCGTCTGCAAATTTGACTGACCAAATCATTCCTGCCTATGATAAATGCTTAGAGGATAAAGGCAAATGCCCTGCATCACCGAGTATCGATAAAGAAAAACTGTTAGCAGAGTCTGTAAAAAAATGCATTGGGTATTCAGACTGTTCCTGGGAAATGATAAACCAGGACATGAGTTGGGGTATATGGCATTCTTCCTCTATTGTAAATACAATGGAAGATTTTATTCTTTATAAAAATAAGTTTTTTGAAAAGAACAATTCTTCTTCTGATGCAAACGATGCACTTCTTGCAAAAATGGAAGAACTCCAATCTACAGTTCGAGTTCTACGCAATGATCTTGTTCATAGTTTAAATTCTAGCTGCACCGGTCAATTAGAAGAACAAAGAACAGAGCGCACAAATTGGCTAAAAAAAATGCAGAGTGCAGGCTATGTTTTAGAAATTAAATCAAGTCCGATAACGGAGCTAACGCCTAGTAAACTCTGCTCGTCGAATGAGAATATAATTATAAAGAAAGATAAACTCAATGCAATAGTTTCAAGCTCTGCGATTTGTTCTTTTCAGCCAATAGAATTAAGCCTCGAAATACGCGGACTTTATAATCTTTGCGAATATAAAGCGCCCGATGAGGACAAGCTTGCTATTGAAGTTATCCAACTCTTAGAAATTCTTCGCGATTCTCTCAATCAAGGTGCATTCAATTTGCATATCCTTGGATTTACAGATGATGTGGATGCCACCTTTCCTGATTGCAAAAAGAAAATTCAAAAAGGTTTGAATCCGACAGACCCAAATTACCAGTCTCTTATAAAAGAATGTCCCAAGCCTTGTGAGGGTAATATTGCTTTGTCCCATTTACGCGCTGCCAATTTTAGAAATTATATTGCTGCAAAGGCAAAGCTATTTAATGGCAAACTTGAATATACCGCTTATGGGCTCAGCAAATTTGAACTTATTGATAAGGATACCAAGCAGAATCGAGAACTGAATCGAAGAATTAAACTAAAAGTCTTTGCTCCTAATTCAAAATATGGATGTTATTAGACTATTGAATTTAGAAAACTTTTAACTTTAGTCCTTTGATTCCTTTGTAATCTTGTGCATTTTTTGTGGCTAACGTTGCGTCGTCTCTCATACAAATTGATGCGATCTCTGTATCTATATAAGGAAGCATCTTTCCTTTCTTCTGTAGCTCTGCTCGTAACTTTGCATGGATACGAGCAGAGGCTTCATCGTAATGCAATACTTCGAGTGCATCGACTACATCTTTAAGAAAAGACAAATACATCGTTTTCTTTTTAGATGGAGGGAGAAGCTCAATTCCAAAAACTATCTCTTGGTATACAGGCGCACAAATACAAAAATTATCTTTCTCTTTATCTAGGAATTGTAAAACTTTTTCGTCAGGCTTTGGCTTGGTAAATTCAGAAAGAATATTTGTATCAAGCACAAACTCAAATTTCACAAAGAAACCTCACGTCCTTGTTCTTTGCTTCGAATGTCCTTCCAAATGTCCTTAGAGGATAATTTGTTTTTATCTCTAAAACTTTTTAATTTTTCTGTGAACTGGTTTGACTTCGTTGTTAGTCTGCGATACTCTTTTTCGGAAACTAAATAGGCGACCACTTTTCCATGACGGCTAATCGGAATAACTCCATGCGTCTCTGAATTGTGAATTAATTTAGGCAAATGATTCTTCGCTTCCGCAATCGTCACGTTTAGCTTTTTGCTGGAATTAGCCGTATGTAAAATCGAATTTTCATCTATCAGTATCATATAGCTATAATTATAGCTAAAATTATCTTTGTCAAGTTTTTTTTGAGAAATTTAAAAAGATTACCACCGATGCACACCGATAAAAGAACGTTAAAGGATACGATGGGGTTTATTTTATTACTCAATTGGTCTTGTAATTTTATAACATTTTTCCACTCTTTCAGTGCATTGTTCGTGATTCCAATTCTGCCAATAGGGTGTTGATTCCTCTCCACAATACTTTCTGTATATGAATTGTTCATTAGAAGGTAAATCTTGCTTTAGCATTTCAGGATACTGCGTGTTACACTTAGCTGATTCCTTTGTTTCATTGTTGTATTGAATAATACTCATTATCTCCTTATCCTTGTTTGCAAGCTCAGAAAAATCAAATTCTCCTTTTAGGAGAATATTCTTATTATCTTCGTTTGTTAATTTATAAGGAAGACTTTTTACTGTAAAAGAATCTAATTCTAAGATTTGTATCGCAATAGATAATTTATCATTCTTAAACGAAAATTTCTTCGAAGGTTTTCGATCTAGTAATGCAAAAGAAATATTACTCGTCGGAATAATTCCAATTTTTTCTACCTTCCCTTTTTTTATTTCCTCACGAATTCTTTCTTGCGGTTCTGATCTCATCTGAAGTGGTATTGTAGGTGCGATTAAGATCGTTATTGGAATCGCAATTGCCAAAACAATCAAACAACCGTTATCTCTACACCCTTTTATATATTGGTCATCAAATTTATAATCTTTATTCTCTTTATATTTCTCCCGAATGAAATCAATCTTGCTTTTCTCTTCCACACGATATGCATCTAGAAATAAATAAAGCCCTTTCGGCGTTAGAGAATGCGTTAGGACATATACGTCTCTCTCTTCCTTTACATCCTTTGTTTCAAGCGTTTCTTTTTCGAGAACAGTTTCGTCTTTTTTATAAACAGTAAAGCAATTGAGTAGAGAGAGTAGGAGTAGGAATGTAATTGGTTTCATGAGAATACTTTTGAGTATTCTCATGAATATGTCAATGGGAAATTAAGCTTGTTTCTTTTCGAAAATTTTGAACTTACCAAGTCCCATCTTTTGTAGGCGGTAGATGATGCTTACGCTTAGAACGCCTAATCCGTATTTGACGCTACGGCTAAAATTAATAGAAGATGCTTCTGGAAAATACTTAGTAGGACAAGTTACTTCTCCGATTTCAAAACCTTCGTAGAAGATTTGTCCAATCATTTGATTGTCAAAAACGAAATCGTCAGAGTTAACTTCATAGTTTGTTTTTAGTAAAACTTCTTTTGAGAAAGCACGGTAGCCTGTGTGGTATTCGGAAAGCTTTTGACCCATTAGAATATTTTGAAATAAGGTAAGGCAACGGTTAAAGAAGTATTTGTATAGCGGCATACCGCCCTTTAACGCTCCAGTGCCTAGTATCCTGGATGCAAATACAACTGGATAGAGTTCAAGTGAGATAATACTTGCCATCGCTGTGATAAGCATGGGAGTGTATTGGTAGTCAGGGTGCAGCATAATGACAATATCCGCTCCTAGTTTGAGCGCCGTATTGTAACAGGTCTTTTGATTTCCACCATAGCCTTTGTTTTTCTCATGAACGACAACGTGCTTGATACCTATTTTCTTTGCAACCTCTGCTGTATTATCAGGACTTGCATCGTCCACTAAGATTACTTCATCCACAATATCAAATGGAATTTCTTTGTAAGTTTTTTCTAAGGTAAGGGCTGCTTTGTATGCGGGCAGAACTACTACTACTTTCTTTTTATTAATCATCACTCTACTTCTTATTCTAGATTCGACCTAGCCAATTTGAAATCACATTCAGAAAAGGTCATTAGTTAAAGAGAAAAATAATTCTACTTTAAAAGGCAATCTATTTTTATTGTTCGAGAGTCGCACTCATCGGTCCTTTGGAATCTGCCATTCGTGGATCGGGTCCATATGCGTGAATTCTATCCTGCACATGCTCTGCATGTTCGAGTTCTCCTTCAAACACAATGGTTTTCTTTTCTGTATCTACTTCTATTGCATGTTGGAACGCTTTTTCCATTGACATCTGACAAATCTCCATAAGCATTTCGATTACATAATCATACGTATGGAAATCATCATCCCAAAGAACAACCTTCCAAGGTCCACCCGGTTCTTTACGATTCAATTCAGTGTCAATGTCTATATCCGGTAAAACTGTTGCTGGCATACCACAAGTTTTTCGTATAACGGCTATTTTGTCATGTCTTAATTTACCAGCCGAAGGTAGCGTTTTTAGATACTTTCAAAAACTTCTTTTCCTCTTGCCAGGTAATACTACCTGTGGAAAGTTTTAAGAGTCGAAGCGTTACAACTATGTATTGATTTTTTTCTCCGTCCACATAACGCACATTATCCGTTATTTCTCCGCTTAACTTGAAGTTAGGCGAAACGAATTCACCCGTGGGAATAGCAGAGTTTGCGCTCACCATTCCTCTTTGGCTGAGTTCCATTTCTTTTATCGCGTCTGCTCTTTGACTTCTGTCTACAAAAACAATTTTACGTTTGATGAGACTTGTTGCGATTTCATTTGCAAGCATATTTGTGTTGATATGCTCGGAAGTTTTGTTTTGGATTTTGTTTAATTCAATGAATGGTCGTTCTTTTGATGTTTCAAAATATGATTGTGCAGAGGCAACCATTAAGTCTACCGTGGCGCTTACTTCAGTCGGTCCCCATTCTCTACTCGGCTCTGCCTCCCTTGGGGAAACGTAACGCGTGCTAGCACAGGATAAAAAGAATAAAGAGAAAAAGATTAAAAAAGATTTCATGAATTCAAATTTCTTGCAGGGAAAACAAAAAGCAAGATGAAAAAATTATCCATTCTCTTCAAATATTCCGATGAATAGATTAACGATTGATTAAAAATATAAGGTGAGCAATGAATTTTAAAACAGAAATAAATCTTAGTGGACGTAGAATCTCCCAGAATCATAAACCTTTCCTTGTTGCAGAAATTGGTCTCAATCACAATAATGATATAGATGTAGGAAAACGCACAATTGCCGCAGCAAAAAAGGTAGGCGTAGACGCTGTTAAATTCCAATCGTATATTACAGAGGAATTTATTGATCCCAGAAGTTCAGATGCAAAATTCTTATTTGATATTTTCAAACAATACGAGCTATCTGAATACTTTCATAGAGAGTTTCAAAAAACCGCTCATGAGGAAGGACTTATATTTTTTTCTACACCACTTTGTGTATCGAGTGTAGATTTATTGGTTCAATTAAAAGTTCCTGTTTTAAAAATTGCCTCCGGTGATATTGTAAATTCTGAATTATTGGAAAAGGTGGCTACTACTGGTTTACCGCTTTTTATCTCTTCTGGTGCTGCTGATTTACATGAAGTAACACGTGCTATTGATTTTCTTGATTCTAAAAAAGTTTCTGAAATCTGTTTGATGCATTGTGTTTCTTTGTATCCAACTCCTCCTGAAAATCTCAATCTAAAAACAATTCAGCTTTTTTCTAGTATGTATAATTTTCCGATTGGATTTTCTGATCACTCTGCGGGAACACTCGGTGCCGCAATCGCAATCGGCTATGAAGCCTGCGTAATCGAAAAGCATTTTACTCTCGATAAGAAATTACCCGGTCCCGATCACACAATCTCTGTCAATCCTGAAGAAATGAAACTCTTAGTGGATAATTGTAATTTGGCGTTCCAAATGAAAGGTGAGAAAACCAAGAAAGTCACAGATGCCGAATTCAATGGAAGATTTTTTGGAAGACGTTCTCTTTATCTTCATGAACAAAAAGCAAAACCAATTGCTATGCGACCAGCAGTTCATATCAAAGATGATTATTCAGTCGATGCATGGAGTCATTTGACTTTTAAGGTTAGAGATTTTAATAAACTAAAACCAGGTGAACCAATCCGGCTTGATATGTAAAAAACTTAAGCTCTCTTTCAAATGATGCACATGAATAAATTTGACACAATTCCATAAACCTCTGTGTCTCGGTGCCGGCGTTTATGTTGAGCAGCAACTTCCAAATTAGCATGTCGAACCATGGCAAAATAACCATCTCAATCTAAGTCTTGATTTACGATTACTGTATCTTCTCTCGATGGGTTTCGATTTTCTGGATAGTCGGTAGAATAGTGTAGACCACGGCTTTCTTTTCGCATCATGGCAGAGCGGATAACAAGGTCAGCCACTTGCACTAGGTTGCGAAGTTCAAGGAGTGCGTTCGTAATAATGGTTCGGTTATAATAATCCACAACTTCTTTGTAGATGAGTTCAATTCTTCTATGGGCGCGCTCTAGGCGGAGGTTACTTCTAACTATCCCCACATAGTCGTTCATGATGGATTTGATTTCATTTAGATCATGGGAAATTAAAACCCATTCTTCTGTATTCTTCAATCCTTCTTTGTTCCATTCTGGAATCAGTTTGTGTTCGGGAGTGAAATCTTTTTTCTCTGAAATTATGTGCTCGGCAATTCTATGTGAGAATACCAATCCTTCTAAGAGGCTATTCGATGCTAGCCGGTTACCGCCGTGAACACCCGTGCAGGCAACTTCTCCGCAAGCATAGAGGCTATTGATATTAGTGCGTCCCATAACGTCAGTCGCCACACCTCCACACATATAATGAGCGGCAGGAACGACTGGAATTGGAGTTTCTGTAATATCTAGACCGAGCGATTTGCATTTTTCATAAATGGATGGAAAATGACTTATAATTTCAGGCTTTATTAAATGTGTTACATCGAGTAGCACATGACTTTCGCCACTTTTTTTGAGTTCGTTATCAATCGCACGTGCAACAATGTCTCTAGGCGCGAGATCTGCCATCGGGTGATATTCTTTCATAAAAGGTTCACCGTTAATGCGTTTTAAAATCCCACCTTTTCCTCTCACTGCTTCAGAGATTAAGAAAGATTCGCCGGACTCATGATAGAGTGAAGTTGGATGGAATTGAAAAAATTCCATGTTCTTAATGACTGCTCCTGCGCGATAGGCGCAAGCGACTCCATCGCCCGTAGCAATAGATGGATTTGTAGTATGAAGATAGACTTGTCCTGCACCACCAGCGGCTAATATTGTTTGTCTGGCAAGGATTGGAAAGATTTCAGAATTCTTTGAATTTAGAACATAAGCTCCGTAACAACTTATTTCTTGTGATTGCGGTTTATTTTTAAGATGATGTCCTGTAATTAAATCTACGCAAGTATGATGCTCTAGGATTTTAATATTTACATTTGCTTTCACAGTTGAAAGAAGAGTCTGCTCTACTTCACGTCCTGTCCTGTCAAATGCATGAACGATTCGATTTTTTCTATGTCCGCCTTCTAGTCCTAAGTCCAAGTCTCCCTTGCTGTCTTTGACAAAGGGAACTCCCAGGTCTACAAGTTCCTGCACTCTCGAAGGTCCTTCTTCTACTAAGATACGAGTTGCTTCAATGTCGCAGAGTCCAGCTCCGGCGTCTAACGTATCTTTTAGATGGCTTTCAGGATTGTCTGTCTTTGAAAATACAGAAGCAATTCCACCTTGTGCATAATTCGTATTTGACTCAAAGTCAAACTTTTTAGTGATGATTGTTACTTCGCCATAGGCAGACAGTTTGTGAGCAGCGAATAATCCTGCTACTCCGCTACCTATGACTAGAAAATCAGTTTTCATTGGTTTGCATTCAACATTGCTTCTACGTAGTCAATGGAACGAATCAATTGGTAGTCCGGTTTGATTGGATCGTTCTTATGGTCTTTTAGATATTTTTCACCAGTTCCATTCTTTGTGACCCAATCTTTTAGTTTTTCTACATTAAAATAATCTTTGTGCTTTCCTTCGGATGGAATTTTAGGTAGATGATGCCACATATTTTCTTCACGATATTGAAATGGAAAACTGCCATCTTCTTCTGCTGATACTTGAATATCTGGCTCCACTCCAACTACTTGAATCGTTTTACCGGAAGGAGAATAATAACGGGACTGTGTAATTTTTAGCACATAATCACTGTTACCTTGTAGGTCCATTAGCTTTTGAACAGTTGCTTTTCCGAATGTTCTTTCACCAAGAAGTAGTCCTCTACCATGGTGTTTAATAGCGCTTGCAACGATCTCACTGGCAGATGCAGACTTTGCGTTGATTAAGATAGCTAATGGTAGATCAGTAAGGTCTTTCATGCGAGCATAGGATTCATCTGCTTCTCTATTCGGGCTTTTTGTGCTAACGATAAGACCTTTTGTGATAAACATATCGCTGATGTCAATGGCTAAATCTAAGTAACCGCCAGCGTTATTTCTAAGATCTAAAACGAGTGCTTTGAGCTTAGTATTTTTTTGAGTAGCTTCTTGCTCTAAGTCTTTAAATGCATTTTTGATTTCAGTGTCAGATGATTCAGTATTGGATTTTACAAATCCTGATAATTTGATGTAGCCGATCTGTTCATGGTCTTTAATCAATCGCTTGGAAACGTTTTTGATTTCGATGTTAGCTCTTACTACCGAAATATCAATTAGCTTCGCAACTCCTTTTCTTTTGATCGTGAGCTTGACTGCGGTTCCTTTTTTACCTTTGATTCTTTTTACTACTTTATCAAGCATTACGCCTTTTGTTTTTTTGTCATCTACTGCTACGATAACATCTCCGGCTCTCACTCCTGCCTTGACCGCCGGTTTGTCTTCGAGTGGATTTTCTACGATTACTTCTCTGTTACCGCCACCACTTAGAACTGCCCCAATTCCTTCGAAGCTAGAATCCTCAATGGACTTCATTGATTTTTCCCATGCTTCTCTTAAAAATACGTTTGAGTGTGGATCGAGTGAGTTTAAGTAGCCATTAGCCGCTGCAAGGTAAACATCTTTCACACTGAATTCTTCTTTTGCCTCATCCTCGTCTTCCATTGATTCATACGCATCTTTGAGAGGTTGCGTTTTGTATTTACTTAGATTTTCTGTGATGAATGTAATGACTCTGTCAAAATCTTTTTTGTTAAATTTGATTTGTTCCCAACGGGATGCGAGAATTGATTTTTTGATTTGTTCACGTTCAATAATTTTTTTAAGTTCATCATTAGAGAGTTTTGGTTTTGCGGCTTCGTTCTTTGCACGTGCTTTTCTGATTTCATCAATTTTTTTATAATTGGGATCAAATACAATGAATTGGTCTGACTCCGATAATTTAAAAGTGGAGCCGGGCAAAATATCATCTTTCTCTTCGTATTGTTCTCTTTCTTTGAAATAACTTTCGGGGTAAAGGTATAAAGAGTGAGGAAGCGAAATCATCGCGAAGACTGCTGCATCTGTGTAAGCTCTATCTACATCAATGTTCTTGTCGATGTAGTGTTTATCTACTGCCTGAACTACACTTTCAAAATCTTTATAAGTAAAATTAGTAGTGCGAACTGGTTTTTTAGTTGTTGGCTCACAGTAGGCAACTGTGGAAAAAAGGAAGGTGAGACAAATGGTTGTTACGAATAAAGATGTTCTTTTCAAAACTTTATACCCTCTCAATATGAGTATTCTCAATTTAAAATTATACCTAAGAGTGTCAATAAATTTGTAACTGCATTATTTAGGTGTTTTATTTTTCTTGAACGTAGGCTTCTCCTTTGTTTTTTGGAAACTACTGAGGTTAAAATGACAAAAGCAATTTTCAAAACAAATCAAGGAAGCTTTACTCTTGAACTAGCTGTTGACAAGGCTCCGATTACAGCGGGTAATTTCATTAAGCTTGCAAAGGATGGGTTTTACAATGGACTTATCTTTCATAGAATCATCAAAAACTTTATGATCCAAGGTGGATGTCCTAAAGGCAACGGAACCGGTGGTCCCGGTTATAAGATTAAAGATGAATTTCATCCTGATCTAAAAAATGAAAAACTCACAATCTCTATGGCAAATGCAGGTCCTAATACAGGTGGATCTCAGTTTTTTATTAACGTGAGAGATAACGGCTATCTAGACAATAAACATGCGGTGTTCGGTCACGTAATTGAAGGATCTGATTTAGTTATGAAAATTTCTGATGTGAAAACAGGATTTCAAGACATGCCAGTTGAAAAAGTAATCATGGAAGAAATTTCGATTGTTGAAGAATAATCCCATTTAGCCGCAAGGTTTGTGTAGAAACAATTCTTTTGCACAAGCCTTAAGGGTTTGCTCCATTTAATATCCAACAATAGATTGCCTGATTTAAATTAGAATTTGAGTAACCATTCATTGCTCCTCCGGGCTTTACTTTAAAGTATAATACACTCGTAGAGGGGCTACCGGGATTTACCCGCTCTAGGACAGAACTGTAATTTGTAATGATAAAATTAGATTGAGCTGTATTTATGCCATGGCAATCACTGCATTTGTATGCCGATGTGTTTAGGGTATCAATTGCTGTTTTGAATTCAGAAAAAGGTTTGGGAGAGGGCGATGTGTTACAGTTATAATCCACACCTTTGTTTTGCGAGCTTAGTAAGAGTAAACCGCCAAGGAGTAAATTTTTGTTGTTATTGCTCTTATCTTTACTTGTGCAATTTAAATACTGTAAATTCAGTAGAATGAGTAACGCAAGCAAAATTGATTTCATGAAGAATTCTCCTGTTTATATCTATTTCCCGTAACTACTTTGCATCAAAGATACTATCAGAGTTATTATCAAGCATACTATCATCTATAGTGTTTTTGGTTTTGTGACTATATTTAAGACTATACTAAAGACTAATATTGATAGTAATATTCATGCATTCGCAGAGCGTGTGACTTATTTCCTCTTTTTATTTGTGACTGAAAAATTATTTCTTGATTGGATGATTTGCTAAGTATAAAAGCAAGGTAGTGCTGATGTTACAATTAGAAGCACAAGAGGATTGACAGGTTGTAATGCAATTCACTTTTTCTGAGGTAACAGGAGTGGTATCGGGAGCGCCACAGTAGCTATTACATCCAGAATTACATGCTGACACAGAACCGCCAGTGCAGTTGAGCATGTAAGATGCTAGTCCATTTCGTAGAGTATTGTCTTTGTGGGTAGGACAGTTAATTAATAAAACTGGAATAAATAAAATAAATAAAAATTTGACGAATCGATTCATAGTTTCATATTTTAATTATAATACAAGATGTCAATTATCAAAAGGAAGTTTATGAAGGTAAATGGTAAACAAGTCGAATTCAATTCCGGTCAAACGATCGCACAGTATTTAGTCTCTTTAAAAATAAATCCTGGCACAGTTGCGATTGAATGGAATGGAGAAATTTTAGTTAGAGAAAAATGGCCAGAAACCACTCTCCAAGAAAATGACAAGCTTGAGATCATTAAGTTTGTTGGAGGAGGCTGAATCTGGAAAAGGAAATTGTTTTTAATTCCGCAAGGCTTTATCCAATACTAGATTTTGATTTTTGTTTTAGTAAAAAGATTTCGCCTCAGAGTTTGATACGGATATGGAAGAAATTTCCCGATTGTATTTCGTTTTTTCAATTGCGAGCCAAGTCTCTTTCTGTTTTAGAATATGAGAAATTCTATTCGGAGATAAAGTCTGAATTTTCGGACGCAGAAATAATAGTAAATGATTTCTGGGAATTCGGTCTTTCTGCAAATGCATTCGGAGTTCATATTGGGAAAGAGGATTATTTATCCACATCGCAAGAAGAACGAGCTTGTCTACGAAATGCTACGAGTATATGGAAAGGAACTTCTTCGCATAATATCGAGGATTTGCAAAATCTAGAATTGGATATCTGGGACTATTCAGGTTTTGGACCTATCTTTCCAACTAACACAAAGCAAACTTCAAATCCAACCTTAGGAGCGGAGTCCTTGCAAAAAGCATTGGTTAAGGCAAAAATCCCGCTCGTCCCAATAGGAGGAATTAACTCTGAAAACTTTATTTCTCTTTTTCAATATGGTAAGATTCTTCCTGCCTCTATTAGTATGATGGCAGAGGAAAAAAGTCTTGTAAAGATTGTTGACTTTATAAGGAATCATCCTCACGCTGTAAGATAATCCTATTCAGTATGAAAGATCCCAAAGAAATTACTCATAACTCGTCCAAAGAAGAAAGAGATTATGTATTAGAATACCAAAATGTCGACATCACAAATCGAGATAAGATTTCTATTCTCGGAGTTGATATAGACAATATGACTCGCGATGAAGCGATTGCAAATATTCTAGATTTTCACAAGAAAAAAGAATCCTTTCATCATATTTTATTCATTGATCCAATTCGCTTAATGTCTATGCGACCAGGAAAAAAGCTAAATCGTATTGCTAGAAAGGCAAGCCTGGTATTAGCAGAAGGCGGTGGTCTTGAATGGGCTGCCGATCAGTTAGGTTTTCAACTAAAAGAGCGCATATCAGTAATTAGCCTTATGATGGATTTAATTCGTTACTCCGAAAAAAAAGAACTCACTCTTTTCTTTCTAGGAAGCAAAGAAGATATTATCGAGAGATTATTTTTTAACCTTATTCGTCACTTCCCAGAAATTCGAATTGTAGGAAGGCACTCCGGTCATTTGAATGATGCCCGCGAGTTAATGGTCAAAGAAGCAATCCGTAAAACCAATCCAGATATTATTTTTATTGGAATGGATTTTCCCCGTCAAGAAGTTTGGATTGAAAATAATACCGGCTATTTTGGTAATTCAATAGTAATCGGTGCTTGGGGAAATTTAGATACACTTTCAGGGCAAGTTAAAAAGGCTCCTGATTATTTCCAACTACGTGGTCTAACTTGGATCTGGAGAATTTTTGCCCGACCGTATCGTGTAGATAAATTCTACCATATGGTTCAATTCTTTTTCACAGTAAAATTAGAAAACTGGAAAATGAAACGAGAAGCTAAGCGTAAAGCCGCTGAAACTAATTCCGCTGAATAGAATTTAAAACTTCCTGAACCCCATTCTGATAAAAATCATCTTTTCTATAATAATGTAAAAATTTTCTAGGCTTGCATTTCCAAGTAGAAAAATAAAGTTCTACGTATGAAACAAAAACTAACAGATAACCCAATCGCTCATATGAGACGCAATTATACGCGTGACGGACTTCTAGAAGAAGACTTAGAAGAAACTGCAATAGATCAATTCACCAATTGGTTTACAGATGCTCGAAAATCTAAAATCATCGAACCAAACGCAATGACACTCGCTACGAGCAATAAATCAGGATTAGCCACTGCAAGAATTGTTTTATTAAAAAGCTTTGATGAAAAAGGATTTATTTTCTTTACGAATTATAAGAGTCGCAAAGGAAAAGAAATTGCAGAGACCAAAAAAGGAACTCTTCTTTTCTTCTGGGATATATTAGAAAGACAAGTCCGCATCGAAGGAAAGATAAAAAAAATCTCTCTAGAAGACTCTGAATTGTATTTTCATTCGAGACCATTCGAGAGTCAGATTGGTGCTATAGCGTCAAATCAAAGTTATGTGCTTAAATCAAGAGATGATTTAGAACAGAAATATTCAGAATTACTAGAAACTTACAAAGGCAAAAAGGTTCCTATGCCAAAGCATTGGGGCGGATATATTCTTGAACCTTCAAAAATTGAATTCTGGCAAGGAAGAGCAAGCCGCTTGCATGATAGAATTCAATATACTAAGAAAAATAAAACTTGGAAAATAGAAAGGCTTTCTCCTTAATAACGTATGCCTACGAAGAAGTATACCTATTACGATTATACAATCAGCCTTTGTTCTAATTGTCTGAAGCGAATTAGTGCGAAGATAATTTTTGAAGATGAAAAAGTATTTATGCTGAAAACTTGTCCAACGCATGGCGAAGAGCGCGTATTAATCGCAAATGATATAGAATATTATAAACGCTGTAGAAATTTCTTAAAGCCAGGAGAATCTCCACTTAAGTTTAATACAGAAACTCTATATGGCTGTCCTTATGACTGTGGACTATGTCCTGACCACGAGCAGCATTCCTGTCTTACTGTTTTAGAAATTACAGATAGATGTAATCTCACTTGTCCGACCTGTTATGCAGAATCAAGTCCCAGTCATGGACGTCACAAGACACTAGAAGAAATTGAGGCGATGCTAGACATCATAGTGGCTAATGAGGGATATGCGGATGTAGTTCAGATTAGTGGGGGAGAACCGACAATTCATCCCCAGATATTTGAAATCATCTCTCTTGTTAAGTCTAAGCAGATACGTCATATTATGCTCAATACAAATGGTATACGAATTGCGAAGGATAAGGAATTTGTAAGAAAGCTTGCTGAGTATAAAATAGGATTCGAAGTATACCTACAATTTGACTCTTTTAAGAAAGAAGCACTCGAAAGACTTCGGGGAGAAGACTTGCGAGAAGTAAGACAAAAAGCAATCGAGCATTTAGATGAATTCAATATATCTACATCTCTTGTCGTCACTGTTCAAAAAGGAGTCAATGAAAATGAAATCGGGGCTATTATTGATTATGCACTCACTAAGAAGTGTTTACGGGGAGTAACCTTTCAACCCACACAAATTGCAGGTAGACTCGATAATTTCAATCCTGCAACTGACCGTTATACGATGACAGAGATTCGTTCTGCTATACTCAATCAAACGAATGTATTCACCGAAAAAGATTTAATTCCTGTTCCCTGTAATCCAGATGCGTTAGTAATGGGATATGCCCTAAAGCTGGATAATCAAGTGTTTCCGCTGACAAGTATGCTTAACCCCGAAGAGATTTTACAGAACACAGGAAACACAATCGTATTTGAAAGAGACGAAAAACTAAAAGGTCATCTTTTAAAAGTATTCAGCACCGCAACATCAGTAGATGCGATTACACCTGAGTTGTCTAAGATGCTCTGTTGTCTTCCCAGCGTCGCCGCACCAAATCTTACTTATGAAAATGTATTTCGTATCATCATCATGAATTTTATAGACGCGTATAACTTTGATGTTCGTGCTATCAAGCGCTCTTGTGTTCATATTATAAATGATACAAGTGGAAAGATTATTCCCTTTGAAACCATGAATTTATTTTATCGAGGGGATAAAGTCAAACGGTTAGAAGAATTAAGAAAGATGAAGTAATAGGAGTAGAGACAGGTATGAGACCTGTCTCTACTCCTATATAACCTGCGGTAGCAAGCCCGCCGCTAGGCGCACAAGTCCAGCATGGGAGTGCTGACGGCAACTGACGTAAGGAGATTACAATGGAAGAAAAATCAAATCTTGGAAAAATTATTAAATGGAATCTTATCATTTACTTTGGAGTTAGTTTTTTAGAACTGATCACTGCTAAATTAATGATGGGAAATACAGCCGACGGATACACAGGCGTATTCTTCATGATACTTTCTATGATGAGCGTCGGTTTGCAAGTAGTAGTGAATGGAATTCTAAGTATTATCCACTTTATTAAGAAGAACAATGAGCTTGGAAAATCTTATCTCTTGAGTCTACTCATTATTTTGCTCATCGGCTTTCCTCTTTGCTTCACCGGATTGCTACTAAAACAATAACAATTGTTAGAATAGATTACTTCTGAGGCATTGAGACGCAGAGAAGAAATTGCTGCGCCTTTTACTTTTCTTTGTAGCGGCTAAGCCTTATTTACCATCCAAGCAGAGAAGCTAGTTAAAAAAGCAAATATATCCTTTCTATCAGTATCATCCATTTCGACTGAGTCTAATGCTTTTTTGAAACTAGAAAGCCAAACACGGCGAGCCTTCTCATCTATTTCAAATGGGAAATGTCTTGCCCTCATACGAGGCGGTCCGTATTTACGCACATAGTATGCCGGTCCACCTAATACTTGCACCATAAAGTCAGCTAGTTTTTCTTCGCTGAGTTTTAAATCATCTTCAGGATACATAGAACGAATAGGGGACTCGGCTATCTCCTTGTAGAAAATGGCTGTTATCCGCCGAATCTTTTCTTCTCCTAAATTTTTAAATAAATTTGGATTTAAAGGAGGATGTTGTGGTGGTCCACCCGGCGGCACATAGATTTCTCTTTCCATTATTTTCTTCTCCCTAAATAAGATTTGATTTCTGGCTCTAATAATTCAACTAACTTCACATATACATCTTTTTTAAAACTTACAATTGAGTCTACACAAGAAGAAAGAGGAATGAATTTTACACTTTCAAACTCCTGTTCATGCACATGTAGATTACATTCATTAGCCGGATGATCCCAATACAGTAAAAACCATTTTTGGATTTGACCTGCGTATTTTTTTGCCATTGGAGATTTGAAATTTTGGGGGAAATCATAGCTAATCCAATTTGGAATTTCGTAGACTAATTCTGCTTCTTTGATTCCTACTTCTTCGTATAACTCTCTGTAAGCCGCGCTCTTTGTGTCTTCGTTATCATCAATTCCTCCCTGTGGGAATTGCCAAGAACCATCGAGTCCAATTCTCTCTCCTACAAGGACTTCTCCCAGTGAATTAAAAATAACAACGCCTACATTTTTACGATAAGGCTTCATTCTAGTTCTCTTCTTCTAAAACTAAAATACAAAAGAATCCAGACAATAAGTATCCAGACTGAAATTTGTGCATAGGCGTATAAACCAAGATAGTGAACTTGCGAAAAAGACTTTGCTACTTTAGATAATGAATGATAGAGGCTTGTCCCAAACTGTGGCATTACCCAATAGATTATCTCTAGAATTAATTTCTTAGAAGAATTTGTATCTATTACTTTTTCAAAGGCAGATTCATAAATAGGATAATTTACAATGCTTGTAAGTAATACAAGGGCAAAGGATAAAAGAACTGCCGCCGTTCGATTGATTAATATTGTAAATAGAAGAACAAGACTAATCAAAAGCACATAAGATAAGAGCATAGTCCCCGCCGCGAACCACAACCCGCTGTCTACACTCCCTGAGCGCAAAATACTGATTAGGCTATAAGCAGCTAGAATGATGACTGCATTTAGAATAATTAGAATGAATACTCCTAAAAATTTGCCGGCGAGATAGCTCAGTCTAAAGATTGGTTTAGAGAGAATCATTGTATAGGTTTTGTTCTCAAATTCATCGGCTAAAAGAGAAGAGGTAACAAGGGCTGAGATAACAAGACTCCAAACAGTAACAATGACAAAGATGAAAATCGGACCAATCGCACTATCTTTTACTTCCTCGCCGTTTGCTTGCATGGTAACAGATTCACAAAAGAAATTCATGAGCAAGAAAAAACTTGAGATTAAAAGGATAATAAATATTATCCGTTTGCGCAATGCTTCCCGTATAGTTAATCCTGCAATTGTAAAGATGCTCGAAAAAATATGACCTAGTATTTTTTTCATTTTTCCCCGCCTGTTAGTCGAAGGAAAATCTCTTCCAGGTTTTCATTGACTATTTCGTATTTTAAAATATTGCCACCGTTTTGAATGATATGCATTGGAATTTGTTTTAACTCCACAGATTCTTTTGGGTCAAAGGAGATTTCATTTCCTTCTATATGAATTTGGTTTCCAATAGAGCCGAAGTATTTTTCGAGTGGTTCGCTTAATGCTTCGACTTTGACATTGATTTGATTTTTTGTCCGAGTCAATTCATTCATCGATCCACTGGCTACCATTTCTCCTCTATGTAGAATTGCAATTCTAGAACAAAGCTTTTCTGCTTCGAGTAGTCTGTGCGAGTTAATGAAGATCGTCGCATTACGGGACTTATGCTCATCTAGAATAATATTTCTGAGTTCAATCATCCCAAGAGGATCAAGTCCAGAGCCGGGCTCATCTAAAAAGAGTAAATCGGGTTCATGGATAATTGCCTGTGCAAGTCCGAGCCTTTGCGTCATTCCTTTCGAAAAAGTTCCCACTTTTATATCTAGCTTGTCGCCAAGTCCAACTCTTTCTAAAACGGAAATGCATTTTTCTTTTAATGTCTTTTTATTTAGAAAATAAAGCTTCCCGCATAGATATAGAAACTCAAACGCAGTCAGGAAAGGATGAATCATTACCTTTTCGGGTAGGTATCCTATGCGAGTTTTAAATTCGATGGAATTCTTCTTTCCATAGATTTCTACTTTGCCTTTTGTGGGAGCTGAGAAACCTAAAAGAATTTTCATTAGTGTAGTTTTACCTGCCCCATTTTGTCCTATAAGACCAAAAATTTCACCGGATTTAATGGTGAGGGATAGGTTTTTAAGTGCAACGGACTTGTTATCGTATTCTTTGTAAAGTTCTAGTGTGTGAATCGGATTTTCATTCATTCTATTACAAATTTTTCTGATTACAAAGTAATGGCTAGTGAAAAAAAGGATATATTAGAAAGGATTTCTTTATGAAGCTAATTATAGCAAGACACGGAGAAGCGGAGTCTTTCTCCGCAACTGGATTGGATAGAGACAGAAAGTTGACTGAGAATGGAAAGACGGACTTGGTAAAAATGGCCAATTTTATTTACAATAGTCCATTGCGTGTTACTCAGATACTTTATAGTCCGTATTTGCGCACTCAAGAGACAGCAGATATTTATTCCTCTACGCTGCAATTTAAGGGTGTGGCTACGCCTGCGGACGAATTATTACCATCCAATGATTATTCAGATTTGCTTCCAAAACTTAACCAATTGAGTAATTCCGATACTGTGTTGTTGATTGGTCATAACCCAGATGTAAGTTTCTTTGCTGCGCGACTGATTCGAGATGAATCCATTTCTCGTAGTCTTGTTTTTTCTCCTGGCAGTACGATTGCAATCAATATCGCTAAAGAAAATTTTCTAATGGGACAGATAATTTGGATGATTTCGCCCGAATTTTTGAAAACCTAATTGACAAAATATACAGGTGAGTACAATGCACACTGCCATGAGAACTTCAATATTCCTCATTTTAATCTGTTTGTGTACTATGCCAGCGTTTGCTTTAGATACTACCATCATTCTTAAAGATGGTGAGATATTGAAGGTAGACCTTCTAGACGAGAACTTGCTTACTATCGTTTATAAGAAGAAAGATGATGGTACGTCGGGCATATTGGCAAGAGAAGAGGTCTTAAAGATTATCTACAAAGACTTGAATCAAGATGAAATATCTCAAATCAAAGCCCAAGAAAAAACAAAGATATTAGAATACCGTAAGCTGAAGAAGAAAAAGAAGAACGATGCAAAGAAACAATACGAATTCGAAACAGAAGAAATCGAATACGAACCAGCTTATATTGAGGAAGAAGAAAGACCTAGAGAACTTGCCTCTTTACATTTAAAGAAGTAATCCTTTTATGCCACAGAGGCACTGAGAGGTAGGAAGAAGGGCAAGCTCTGCTTGTTTTTGCAATTCAGGTTTATTGTGATTCAATTATAGAAATTTCCTTTGAATCCAGTTTTTTCCATCAGCATCTCTCACAAACAAAGCAAATGAATAAAAATATTGCAAAACATCACTAACCACAGTGTCTCTGTGACTAGAGAATCTTCATACCAACTTTTGAATGGCACCTATTATATCGTCTTTGTCTTTATAAAATAAAGGAAGCACTTCATTTTCAAAAATAATCGTTTGATTTTCATCTAGAAGATAGGTTGATCGCTTAACTCCTAGTAATCCTTTTGCTTTGTACATCTCGCATACTTTCCCGTCTGAATCAGAAAGTAAGGGAAAAGCAAGCTTATACTTTGCTTTAAATTTTTTATGCGATTCAATGGAATCTACGTTGATTCCAACAATTCCAATGCCTAGTTTCTGAAAGTCCTCAAATCCACTACTATAAGAACAGAGTTGCTTTGTGCAAACAGCTGTTTCGTCTCCGGGGTAAAACACAATGAGGAGTTTTTTTCCTTTAAAGTCAGAAAGAGAGACTTTATTTCCTTCTGAATCCGGTAAAGTAAATTCAGGTGCCTTTTCATTTAATAGACTCATATATCATCCTTTCCTAGTATAGTTTTTATGCTTTAGAGATAAAAGATAGCTGCCTTTGATTCTCAGTGCTTGATTTATTTTACTAACTTAATAAACCTTTCTTTATTGCTCAAATCCTTTTTTATTATGCTAGATTTAAATCCAAGGTCTAGACCTAAGCGAGAAACCCTTCCTGCCCAATCTTGGTGTGTTTCCATATATAGAGATCCATTGTCAGTCAAATGCTCTTTTGCTCCAGCCAAGAACTTCTTATAAAAAGTTTCAGGCTCATCTAAAAACAAAGCCAAATGCGGCTCGTAATTGAGCACGTCTGCCATAATAGTTGATTTCTCTTGAATCGGGATATAAGGTGGATTAGATAAGATGAAATCAAACTTTGTATCCTCGGAAATGGACTCGAATAAGTCGCTTTGAATGAATGCAAGGACTTGGTCTTTTAAAATTTCTCTTGCATTCTCCTGAGCAACTCCAAGTGCTTCGTTTGAAATATCACTCAGTGTTAATTGGAGATTAGGGAAATCCTTCTTTAGACTAATTCCGATACATCCACTTCCCGTGCAGAGATCTAAGACAGTAAAAGCAGTTTCTTTATTGATTTCTTTCGATACCCATTCAATGAGTTCTTCTGTCTCAGGGCGCGGAATTAATACTTTCTCATTTACAATAAAAATGGATTTATAAAAGCCTTTTTTACCTATGATATAGGCGACAGGCTTAAATTCACCGCGTGCTTTAATCTTTTCACGGTAAATGTCTTTCTCTGGTTCAGTAAGCTTTTTATCGAAGTTGGAGTAAAGCTTAATTCTTTCCAGGTTTAGAACGTCGGAAAGAATTAGTTCAGCATCTAGTCTTGGATTTGGAATTTGTCTTTTTCCCAGATACTCTTGGGATTTTGTTAAAACGTATAGAATTGTATCCTTTTCCATCAAGTTTCAATAAAATAAAACTACCCCATTTGGGATAGTTTTATTTTGATTGAAAGAGTGGTTTTGGATTAAGGATTCACAGAAATAACTTCATCTTTATTAACTAAATCAACTATGTGTTTGTACTCTACAGTACCTTTTCCATATTTTAATTCAGTTGCTCTTAAGAGATGAACGTTCTTTTTGTACTTTAGCTTTTGGATTTGATCATCAGAACCAGCTTTGTATTTTTTCAAAGTGTTTTCTTCAAAAGAGTAGCAGCTAGCAAGATATTTGTGAGCTGGATATTCTTTTTCGTTTTCTTTGATTTCTAAGTAGAGTTCTAAGATTGGGATACACTGTGGGAAGTTTTGTGTATCGTATTCTGCCATGATCCAAGATCTGTAAACAGAAGAAAGAAGCGTTTTGTATGCATCAGTTTCTTTTAGATCAGGATTGGTGATGTCGTCCAGATGATTAATTGCTTTTGTGAAATATGTAACTGCTGCTAATTTAGCAGACATTTTTTCGCGAGCAATGTATCTTTCTTCATTTGCTTTGCGATCGATTTTTTGCCAGTACCACTTCTCATCGAGTCTTTTCTTCTCAGCTTGTTCTTTTCTGTATTGTTCAACACTTTCTCTCATTTTTAAGATTGTGTTCATTCCAGATTGATAAGAAGAAAGAGCAAGTCTGTATTTGTTGTTAGCAAATGCTTTAGAAAGTTTGTGTAAATCTTCGAAAGCTTTGTTGTAGCCACTATAATCTTGATTCTTCCACATTGCTTCTTGTCTAAGAATCTCTTTCTTGTCTTTTCTTTCTTTCTCAGATAAACTAGCATCTGTATCGTCATCCGGAACTAACTCGCCCTTAATTGTATCGCCAGCTTCATTTGGCTCAACAGCAGCACCGTCTTTAGCAGGTGCAGCAGCAGGAGCTTCTTTAGCTTGAGCGAACAAGAGGTTTAAGTTAACCAACACTAAAAGAATAAATATACCTTTTATGATTTTCATTGTTTATACCTTTAAGTCTCTTTCAATATTTTTTAGAAAATACATATAGATGTATTTTCCTGAATATTATATCGGAAATAGCTAGGTCAAGGTCAATCCTTAATTAAGTTTTTTTCAGAAATGTAATTTATTTTTTCTAGAGACATAAGATTCTAGTCGATAAATCGAAATTTTTAATTGCATATTCTTTTAGACTATCACTCTTTGTATTTAGCAGTTGCAATCGTTGCATATTGCCACAAATCTATTTAAGTTTAAAATAAATAAACAGTCTTTTGCTTCCTTTTACCATTCTATAAGAAGACGATGCACATAACATAGGGTAGGAGTGGGTTCCCGTATACTTTAAATATAGGTTCAGGGGGCATAGGGAACCTATTCCTAGTATATCTTTGAACCCATTGCTACCCTATATTTGGTAAAACGTCATCTTATCGGAAGTATATACACAGCATTATCCTCAATGCGATTATTTCCTTCGATTAGAAAAGAATTGACCAGTAGTTCAAACTAGCTTTGCTCTTTTTATTTTTTTTCTTCTTTGTTATTTTGCGTTGGTATTCGTAGGTAAGATTGAGTTCTTGCAATTTTAATTTTAGATAGTGTTCATTGATTCGAATTCCAAAGACTTTTCCAAGTCGGTTTAGTATTTCATAGGAGTTAAGAATTTTTTTTATCGTCTTATTTAGATCATTGCAATGAATACTATCTACAAAGTTATCGCATTCTTGATTAAAGGTTCGCAATATAAATTTAATATTTTCACGATCGAGCAATTCATCTTCTGCATCCGGTTCCATTACTTTTCTATTTGTCATCCAATGTTCATCGAATTCAACTGCCGTTTCTTTTTTAACCATGTCTAATTGCGCATCTCGTATTGTGGTTAATAGGTCTTTATACGCTACGCTAGAAGTAAAATCAAATTTGGGAATATTGATTCCATAACTTTCTAATACAAGCTGTTCATCGAAAACTAAGATTTCTTTTTTCTTATCAACAATTAATTTTTCCAATTCAACTATTTCTTGTTTTAGAGCTTCTTTATTTTGGGTTAATAACTCTTGCTCTGCTCTTAATTGGTTGATGTTCTTTATGATTTCTATTGATCCATTTGCACTGATTTCATTGTTTGAATTCGAAAAAACTATATTCTCATTTTTAGATTTTTTATTGGTAATTTTGTCTAGAAAACTCATAGGTTCCTCTTTTAAAAAATCTTTTTAAAATCGATAGTCGCTAAATTTCTTCTATCTCTACGTTCTACCTAAAAGTTTATCTTTCAATACATATAAACCTTTTGATGGAATGAATTTAAGTGATTTTCCTCACCTGGAAAGCAATTGGCTAATCAATGTTAGTCTAATTTTTGACTCTGAGTAGTTTTTCCATTTTTAAGAATCAAACTAGAAAAGTCTTCCACATCCTCACTTAGAGTGATTGTATTTAATGGTTGTCCGATTAATTCTTCACGCGCATAACCGATAGAATCCGCAAATTCTTCATTACAATCTGTTATAGTAGAAGAATGTAATTCAAGCCTTTTGATCCCTTTGGGATTAAATTCTAGAATAACTTCGAAAAGTGGATAGTCGTCTTTCATTCGATACTCCTTTTAAAAAGCTTCAACATCTAAAGGGAAAATTTTGTTTGTTGCACGGTCAAATCCATTTCAATCATCTGAACGATAGTATACGGTATTAAATATCACCAAAGTCTTTGAAGAGGATAAAATGTATTATCTGCTAATCGTCTTAGTAAGTTGCGGATAGGTGTTGTCTAGACATAGGTGATATTTATCACCAAAATATTGGATCATTTAATCGCAAAAATTGGTGTAAGAAAAATGGAAAACGGGGCAGTTGATAATTAGATTCAAAAAAGTTTTGTCTTTTATAAGTATAAAAATCTAGTTTTGAGTAGAAAATATCCTTTTACAATTAGTTTTCCTTGGTAAAAATATCATTGACGTTTTCTTTTGACATTGTTTCGGTGAAACTATATTTGGTGCTTAACTAAAAAATGTTTTGGCGGATTACCATTGTTAGAGTATAATAAAACCATCTAAAAGGAGAATTGCTATGCATGAACCAACAGAGTTTGCCTACTCAATACTAGATTCGCTTTCTGCGCATGTTGCCATATTAGGAGGAGATGGAGTTATCCTTGCAGTAAACCGTGCATGGAGAATGTTTTGCGATAGCAATACTCCCAAGGGCTTAAAAGTAGCAGCTCAAGAAGGAAGTAACTATTTATCCGTCTGCGAAAAAGCAAAAGGTAATAATTCAGAGGAAGCTGAGGAAATGCTTGCTGGTATCCGCTCGGTTATTAACCGCGAACAAATGGAATTTTCCATTCAGTATCCCTGTCATTCTCCGACTGAAAAAAGATGGTTTCAGGCACTTGTAACCCCTTATCGAGAAGAGGACACTACGCAGTTTATTGTGGTTCATGTGAATGTTACCTCAGAAGTTCAAAAGGAAGATGGAACCTAAAAATTTTGTGTTCTAAATATTTCCAAATGATATTTTGGGTATCAAATGAATTCTCTGCGTTCACCTTACAGAATATTTCTCGCTGATGATCATGATGTTTTGCGTTTTGGCTTAAGAACACTGCTCGCAAAAGATTCTGATTTTATAATTGTTGGAGAAGCGGATAATGGTCAGGATTTACTTGACTCTTTAGAAAAAGCAAGCTGTCATCTGGTTATTCTTGATTTGTCAATGCCAGGAATGGATGGATTTAAGACATTAGATTTATTACGTCAACGTTTTCCCTATATCAAAGTTTTAATTTACTCTATGCATAAAGAAAAAGAATTCTTTCGCAAGGCGCTGACTAAAAACGTAAATGGATATATTTTAAAAGATGAGAATCTAGAAAAATTACTGGAGGCTGTTCGAGAAATCAGATCGGGTAAAAAATACTTTTCCTCAGAACTGATTTTATACTTAGCAGATCAATTTACCATTAACCGTGAGAGTGAAGTAATACTAGACCTTCTTACAAAAAGGGAACGAGAAATTTTGAAAATGATAGCCTCTGGCTCTACCAATAAAGAAATTGGCGGCAAACTTGATATTAGCCCCCGCACTGTCCAAACACATAGAACGAACCTTATGGAAAAACTTAGACTAAAAAATACCGCCGACTTAGTTAAATTCGCCTACACCCACGGACTGTTATAGAACAACTATAGAGTGCAGTTTGGTTTCCCACCATGCGGCAATGTTTTTTTCTACGACAAATGTCGTAGAAATTTCTGAGCAACATCCAATTGACGAATCTTTTTTTTTGTGCTTCAATGGCATAAAGCATAGGGACTATGTTAAGCTCATTTCTAACCACGAAGGCTCAGCAGAAAAAATCTTTTTCCATTTATCCTTATATTGTTATCTGACTTCGTGGTTAGCTTTTTTGCAAAGTCTCACAGGAGAAAGAAATGACTACTACAAAAGTTCCAAATAAATTAGAATCAAACCAAATTCAATACACAGATTTTTCAGAAACTATGATGGGGCAATTAAAAGAAAGCAAGTGTATTTTGAACTATGAACGCAGTGATTTTCTGTTTCGAAAGGGAGAACAGGCGGAGTATATTTATTTTGTTCAGTCTGGTTTTATACAATTGTTTCGTTCTAGTTTAGATCATAAAGAGCATTCATTAATTGTGTTAGGCGCTGGTGAATGGATTGGATATCGAGATGCACTCAGTGGAGGGTTCTATCAACACGATGCAAGGTCATTGCGTCAAACAACAGTTTACCGCTTCCCGAATTCAAGTCTGAGTCTTGCCATGAAAGAGAATCCCCCTTTCATGTCTGTATTGATTCAAGAAATGATCAAAGGTTGGACAGAGTCAGAAGAAAGAATTTATACATTAAATGGGCGCAAAATCTATGAACGACTAGCAGAATTTTTGCTAAAATTAGAAAAAAGAGAATTCGCAAATAAAGAAGAAAAGTCAATTCCTATAGAATTAAACCTTCCTATTACCCGTCAAGTTTTAGCAAGCTTACTTGGAACTACAAAAGAATCCATCATTCGAGCACTTTCTGATTTCAAAAATAGAGGTTGGATTGATGTTTATAGGGATAAGATTTTCCTTTTAAACAAAGAATCTTTAATAAGATTAGTGGAAAGCGGCTAATGGAAAATTATAAAATTATCATTGTAGATGAAAATGCAATTTTGCGATCTGCTGTGCGAATTATGATAAGCAGAATGCCTGAGATGCAAGTTATAGATGAAACGAATAAGGGGAGCAATCTTCTAAATAAGTTAGCAGAGACCTCATGCGATCTTGTATGGATGGATACTGCTTTGCCTGATATGGATGGATACGAAATACTTTCGCAGATAAAGAAAGTATACCCCATAGTTAAAATACTGATTTATACTTCCAGTCATGAAAAAGAACATATAGAGCGTCTACTAGATACGGGTGTTCAGGGAATACTATTAAAAGATGATTATTTTTCTGTTATTCCAATTGCAATCCAAGCGATTCGAGACGGCGGAACTTATTATTCAGAGGATCTTATTTATTAGCCTCCTGAATATTCTGAAAGCTGTCAATTGTAGTTTTTAATTCTATTGGGTTGATTGGTTTATGTAGAATCTTTAATCCGCTTGCCTTTGCTTCCCGTAATCTAGTGGGTGAAGTATCTCCCGTAAGGAGAAGCGCCGAAATAAATGGATTAAATCTAGAGCGGATAAGAGTAATTGCCTCTATTCCCGTTTTTTCGTTTTCAAGTCGATAGTCTGCCAATATTAAATCTGGTCTAGCTTGAGAGGAATATAAGTTTGTTAAAGCGTCTTCGGCAGAAGAGCCAGTGATAACTGTGTGACCCCATTGCCCTAATAATAATTTCATAGTTTCTAAGTTCTGGCTATCATCTTCTATCACAACAATTACTTTAGAGGAAGAATTCTGATTTGTCTTTCTCGTATTGAACCAATTTTTTCTTTTAGCGACTTCACTGATCGGAACTGTGATTTCAAATTTAGTTCCTCTTCCGAAATTGGATTTAACTTCAATAGTATGCCCCATTAGTTTTACAAGGCGTCTAACAATGGCTAGTCCCAAGCCTAGACCTTTCTTTCTATTTCTTGCAGAATTATTCACTTGGTAAAACTCTTCGAATATCTTATCTAGTTTATCATTTGGAATACCAATTCCAGTATCGTATACTTGAATTAAAAGTCTTGTTCCTCTTGTTCTTGCTCCTAAGAGCACTCTACCAGTCTTTGTATATTTAAGCGCATTGAAAACTAAATTGCGTATGATTTGTTCTAGAAGTTTTGGATCAGAATAGACAATTGCATCCGTAGGAAAAATTCTTAGAGCAAGTCCTTTTGCATCAGCGATAACCGACATATCGTTTTCAATTTTTTTAAAAATGGCTGATAGCGGAAAACCAACCTTATCCGGATAAATCATACCTGCGTCTAGTTTAGAAATATCTAAGAGCGAATTTAAAAGCTCTCCTAGTGAATCTAGGGAAGACTTAAGTTTGTTGATTATGTCTGTAGATTCTGCATCTATTACCTTTTCACCGAGAAGGTATACAAGCATATTCGCTGCTTGCAATGGTTGCCTCAAATCATGACTAGCAGAAGCAAGGAATTGTGTTTTAGATGCACTTGCGTGTTCTGCTTTTTCTTTTGCAATTAATAAGTCCTTTTGTATTGTCTGCAATTCTTTTGTTCTGTTCTTTACTAATTCTTCTAGATTGTCTCTGTGAAGATTAAGTTCTTCTCTGGCACTCACCATTGTGGTAATGTCTCTTATGATTCCAACAAAACTGCGCTCTCCATTTAAAACAAATTCTCCGACAGAAAGGTAAATCGGAAACGTCGTTCCATCTTTTCGCTTTGCTCTTACTTCACGACCAATCCCTATTATCCGCATATCTCCTGTTTTAAAGTATCTTTGTAGATAATTGGGATGTTCTGCTGCATGGCTTTCTGGCATTAGTAAAGTAATGCTATGACCGATTAGCTCCTCTTGTGTATAACCGAAAGTTGCCACAGTGGATGGATTTATGGATTGTATGATTCCTTTTTCGTTGATTGTAATAACACAATCAAGTATTGTATCTAAGATTGTCCTAGAAATATCCTTGCTCTCTTTTAATGCAATTGCCGCTTGTTTCTGCTCAGTGATGTCTTGTATGGTGGAGAGAGAGTGCTTTACTCCTAAAATCTCAACCCAACTCATCGAAAGCACCATATTTATTTCTTTACCGTTTTTAGTCCGACGAACTGTTTTGAAATTCTTAATAATCCCATTCTCATTCATTATCTTGCGAACTTCGTTTAATGAGTCAGTCGTATTTAATCCCAGTTCCAGCGTTGTTTTTCCGATAACTTCCTCTCTTGTGTATTCGAATAAAGATAGGAATGCATCATTTACTGCCACCATTTCACTTTCCGGGAACTTAGCTAAGGCTATAGCGAAAGGGGATTTGTCAAAAATGAGAGAATACTTGTATTCGCTAAGAGCTAGAATTTCTTCGATATGTTTTTTTTCTGCTGAGCGGGTATTCTCCATTAGCTCTAAATGCTTTTCGTTTAATTTTCTCAATCGATCATGAAAGATTGTAAATGCGAAACCAGAGATTAAGAAAACGATAGACGCAATATACTGCCGAAATTCTTTTACCAGGGTAAATGTTGGCGCAGCAAAGAACCAAAGACCTAATAAGGCAGAGATGGTAGCAGCAATAAAGCCACTCCGTTTGTTGCCGAGCCATGCACTTATATAAACAGTTGGGAAAAAAAGAATCCAGATATATGGATTTAGAAATTCCCAAAGAGCAAACTGAATAGTTAAACTAAGAAAAGGTAATAGGATTGCCAGTATATTCCGAATCGTTTGCTTTTTTGGAAATTTCCATTGCATGATTGTTTATCTTACTTCGAAGCCATCTTAAACACTCCGTCCCAATCCGTTGGTGGAGGGGTTTCTTTGTATAACTGGCATCTTTTGATGAAGGCTATAGAAGCAGCATCTAAGCGATTGCTTTGGATAGCTTTCTCGAAAGATGCAATTGCTTTTTCCCATTTCTTTTCTAAGTAGAAATTCAATCCATCTTAATAAGAAGCAACCCAGGTTTTTAGAAATGCATCTGCTTTGTCTTTTTCGGAAATCAATTCAAAGATAGCGGTTCCTTGTTGTTTGCCTTTGACGGAAACTATATCGATTTTTCTGGTGAACAAATCCCCTTTTACTTTTTGATAGGTGGATTCACTGATTAGAATTTCAGTGCCGTAGTATTTGTTTAATCCTTCGATGCGACTTGCTAGATTTACACTGTCACCGATTACTGTGTAATTCATTCTGGAATTAGAGCCTATGTTTCCGACGATTACTTCGCCGGTGTTAATTCCGATTCTATCTTTTAGAATTGGTTTACCTTGTCCCTGCCATTTAGTTTCTAATACTTTTAGATTGCGCTTAACGCTTAGTGCGGCTAAGCAAGCATTGAGAGCGTGAGTCTCCAATGGAATAGGAGCACCCCAAAATGCCATGATAGAGTCGCCGATGTATTTATCAATTGTGCCGTGCTGGTCAGTTATTCTCTGACTGCTTGAATCTAAATATTCAGAGAGTAAATCTACTAAGTCCTCTGGTGAAAGACTTTCCGATATGGAAGTAAAATTAGCGATGTCAGAGAAATAAATCGTGAGTTCTTTTTTCTCGCCACCGGGTATTGCCTCTTTGCCGATAGAAATTAATTCTCTGACTAAATCAGCGGGAACATATTTCTGGAAGGACTGTAATCCGTGCTTCATCCCCTGGAACGACTTCGCCATATTATCCACTTCAAGTAAAGAAGAGCGAATATCCGTTCCTGAAATCAAACGAAATGCTTTTACTTCATCCATTTCTTTTTCTAATAACGAGAGAGGCTTTGAGATGCGCCTAGCAAAGATTAGCCCCACAAAGACAGCCATAAAAATCAAAACCGCAGAGCTACCCCAGATGAGTCTATTATTGCGTTTGATTAAATACATGAATTCATCTTCGGGAACAACAATTCCTATTACCCAATCAAACTTGTCGCCCGGAAAAGGGCAATACATGTTCATTAGTGTTTCGCCTTCATGCTCATGCACAAAAAATACAGGCTGTTTTTTAATGTCCGCCCAGGATTGACCTTTTACTTTGTCTCTGAAAGAGTGAATTGAATTTACAATTTCATGATCTTCTTCATCCATTGCTTTTTCATCTATTGCATGAAATTTTTCATCTTTTAATAATGGATGAGCTACTATCTGGTATTGTTTATTGATAAAAAATGCCTTTCCTGATTTTCCAATCTTTTGTTCACCTAAAAAATAAGATAAGCCTTTAATGCTGATATCAATTCCGATTACACCTTTCAAAGTCTCTTTATAAAAAATGGGGGTGCTGTATGTTAGCCCAGGAAGTTTATCTGTTTCAAATAAATAAATATCTGTCCAGATATGTTCTCCCTTTTTTTGTGCATCTGCATACCAAGGTCTTGTTCTTGGTTCATAAGTGCCGGGAGATTTTTCTTCTGTGTTAGGAAAATCTTTTTCATGAGCAGGATTGGAATGCTTCCATTCAGTTAAAACATTCTCATCTACCTCATGTATATATTTTTCGCTAATGCTTTCATCTTCCATTTTTCTCTGCATTAGAAAGCGTGAGTCTTTTTCATTCCCATAGTATATAGACACAATCTGAGGATTAGCCTCGATTATGCTTTTGAAGAATCTAGATAGGACATCTTTTTTTTCTAGGTCTAATAATTTTTCCTCAAACATAAATTCTGTGATCTCGGCACTAATCGGAGCGGTCTGCATATAGGAGAACGTCTTATCAATTGTATGAATGCAGATATTCTCCATTAGCCCCTCAACTAAGAAGTGAATGGACATTTTACTTCCGTAATAGGAAATCAAACTGATGAACCCTCCGGAGAGAAGAATTACTGATATGGCAAGTGTAACGAGACTGACTCTTACTGAAAATTTTTTATTTCCCATATTATTCCTTCCTTTGGCTATCTATTAGTTGAACTACTCATGTTAATTATCGTCATGCTATTTGTGATACTTGTTCAAAACTTTCGATTACAGCAAAGCGATTGTTGAAATAAGAAAATCGATCAGGATTTTTTTGCCTCTCTTGATATATATCAAAGTAAAAAAAATCTTTCCATTATATAGACATTACAACAAAGAAAATTCGAGATTTATAGAAAGCGTAGAGTAGATGAATTCGATGGTATTGAGACTTCTAAACAAAAAGCATAAGCATACAAATAAAAGCCCAAGTCCCAGGCTTTTGTGGACTTTCTTTGTGACTTTGTTTTTTTTTAGCAAAGTTCTATTTTTAGAAAGCGGATTATTTGCCTACTCTATCTATGCAGAGTCTAGTATTTGCAAATGCAATCATTCCTCGAAGAAAGAAATTCATTCAGCTAAGAGTGCAAGAGACGAGGAAGCGTTATTTGCAACAGCTATTACTCATTTAGAAGAAGCTGCTTTGAAAGATTTACCGAATTGTTATTCCGCTAAAAAGAAGGAAGTTCATAAATGCAGTTGCTCTAAAAAAAAGAATTCTTCCAATATTATTCATTCCCAGTTAATCAATCCGAGCTTTCTTGGATTTCAGACCATTTCATTTCTTCCCTATATCGAATTATCTTATTTAATTTTAATGGATCGGGATGATTTACTAACCGGTCTTTCGCCTATTCCTGATAAACCCCCACGCATATAACCTTCCGATATTACTTAGCGTATTGCGCCAAATACGTATTAGTCAAGTTTTGAAAGGCAAATTTATTATGAATTAGAGAAGTCGAGCTATGACTTCTTACAAAGGAAATTATATGTATCAATCAATTATTATTTTAACGATCGTATCTGCATTTTGTTTAACAAATTGCGGAGGAGTAATGCAAGGAAAAGACACAACCAACAATACAGGTATACTTGCAGTTTTATTAGCATCTAGATCAACATCTACGGCTAATGCGAATTGTGCGACAGCAACTCTTGCGGGAATAACAAGCAAATTATCCCAGGTAACCAATCCAACTAGGACACAGTATAAAGTCAGTGGATGTGGAGCTTCTGATTTTACTGGCATTGGACTTACAGCGTCTTCAGTCACAACGGGTGCAACTGGAACAAGTAGCTCATCTTTATTAGCCTCTACAGGAGATATTTCCATCGCAACAGCAAGGGGCGGAACTAATGTAGAGGTAACTTTTAAACTGAATAGTTCGACTTCTAGTCTTGATGTAATTGCATACGGCTCAGGAACAACTCCAAGTATTTCCGGTCCTACTTATCGTCTTGCTGTTGGTTCAACTCCACAGTTTAAGAAATCTACAGATGGAATGTATATGTCTGTGAGCAAAGGAAGCGCCGCTACTACTTCAACATTTGCGGCAAATACGACGTATACCTATTGTTTGGATTTTCAGTATACTAACACAGGAATGAGTTATATGAATGGATGGGAAAAAGCTTGCTCGGATGTAACCAGTGTAGAGCGGGGGAGTATGATGAATTACCCCATCATGGTAATGATGAACGTTCCAAGTTTCTCAACCGGCTCCAAGATTGGATTCGTATTGAATAACGCTACCGTTACATCCTTCACCGTCGGCAATATTCTTTCTGAGACAGAATAAAAACGATTAACCGTAACTTTATCGGTGTTCATCGGTGGCAATCTTTTAAAAGTCTCACTTTACGTATTTGAGGATTGTTTTTTTGAAATCGGAAGGAGAAGTGCCGTGAGGAATGGAGTCTACCCATTTGCCGTCTTGATTTACAACGAAGACTGTAGAGGTATGATCCATTGTGTATTCCATACTAGAGGAGACTTTTTCCTTTCGAAAGTAAGCTCCGTAGAGAGCGGCTACTCGTTGTAGTCCTTCGAGAGAGCCTGTGAGAGCAAGGATTTGTGGATGAAAGAAGGCTGCGTATTCTTGGAGTCTATCAAGTTTGTCTCTTTCGGGATCAACGGAGATAAACAATGTTTGCACTTTCATAATCTCTTTAGAATCAAGTCCTTTGAATGCCTGTGCAATATTGGAAAGAGTCGTTGGACAAACATCAGGACAAGAAGTGAATCCGAAGTAGATTAACACTACTTTGCCTCTCGATTGGGTTAATGAATAGTTGCCGGTATTGGATTGCAGTGTAAAATCTCCACCAACGGGTGCAGATTTCAATTCTATCTCATTTGTTTTTTTGCATCCGATAAAGGAAAGGCAAGAAATAGAGAATAGAATCATCATCGTATAAAGGTTTTGAGAATAAAGTTTAAATGTTTGGTTTATCATTGTTTTCCTCTCTTTAAAAATGAAAGCCAGTTTCTCAAGAAAGATATTTTCTACAACAGTAATTCAATTTACTGTGATTAAAAATTATAAAGGAATATTTATGAAAAGAATATTTACATTTTCACTTATACTACTGTCTATTTCGCTTTTTGCAAGAGATAGTAAGAAAGGTATTTCAATAGAAAATGCTTACATTAAGATTGTCCCTGCTGTTAGCCCCAACTCGGTAGCTTTCTTAAGCGTAAAGAATGGAACCAATAAAGATGTCAAACTTGTGAAAGTTGAATCCGATGTTTCTAACTCGGTTGAAATGCACAATATGACAATGGATGCAGGAGTAATGAAGATGCGTCAAATAGATAGTATCCTAATTCCAGCCAATAGCTCTGTAGAGTTAAAGCCCGGCGGTTTTCATATAATGCTCATTGGACTCAAGTCTGCGTTAAAGAAAGAGGATAAGAAAGCGTTTTCCTTTTATTTCGACAATGGACAAAAAGAAAAGATGGAACTTCTCGTTAAGGATGTTTCCGAAGCAGACAAATCTTCAATGGATCACGATCATCACAATCATTCACCTGATTCTAATGTTGCTACATCGGCTAATGGCAATGAGCCGCAAGAGGCACACTCTCATCAGGAAACTCAATCCAATGTAGTAGATCATGCAAAACACCAGGGACATGCCTCTCATGCGATGCACAATAGAGCAGATGCAATTTCTCCCGCGGGGATCATGGCTCCTCATATGCATGAAGTAGGAAAGTGGATGCTTGATTATCGTTATATGGGAATGAATATGTGGGGACTTCAGAATGGAAAAAATTCTTTAAACGAATATGCAACTCTCTATTATAAATACAATGACCCTTCAGTGCAAATGCCTTCTGGAAGTTTGATTACAGGCTCTCCACTTGGAAATACATTTCCCATTTTAAATGCAAATTCTTATAATTATATGTCTGTGCCAACGGATATGATAATGGAAATGCATATGGCAAGCGTGATGACTAACGTTTCCGAAAACTGGATGCTCATGTTCATGGTTCCTGTTGTGAATAATAAGATGACACTGCTTTCGAGTAATTTAGATAAGGCTCCTATGAGTTCCGCGGGGCTAGGCGATGTTAGCTTCAGTGCCGCCTATCGTTTCTTTCACAACGAAAGACATGCTTTATTTGGGGGAATGGGACTTGGTGTTCCGACTGGCTCTATCGATGAAAGAGATTGGATGCCTATGATGGGAAAACAAAAGGTTCCCTATAATATGCAACCCGGCTCTGGAACATTTAGTCTATTGCCACAATTTAGTTATATCGGAAATCATAAGCGGCTAAGCTGGGGTATCCTCTCACAGGCAACCCTGAGAGTTGGAAAGAATGATAGCCATTATCGTTTTGGAAATAGATATGAAAGCTCTCTTTGGTTTTCGTTTTTAATTTTTGATTCATGGAGTGTTTCGTTTAGAATGCAGAAGCAAAGATGGCTTAACCTCTCCGGCTCTGATACATCTCTCGATCCAAAGATGGATCCCCAGAATGATCCTTACAGACAAGGAGGAATGCGAACAGATGCTCTTCTTGGAGTGAATTTCTTAGTCACAGGTGGAATTCTGCAAGGATTTCGATTTGGTGTAGAAGCAGGAAAGCCTATGTGGCAAACCTTAAATGGACCTCAATTGGCAACACGACAAATCTTCAATGTATTTGCTCAATATAGTTTTTAAATGGATGGTAAGAATATTTACTTAAGAGTTCAGTTGTGGTAAATAATTCTTATCCTTTTATCCTATTAAAAATATATTTCATCACATCACCGATAGTTATATCATGACTTTCTTTTACAGTTTCCTCGGAACCATCATGCACATGATGTGGAAAGGAAGATATTTCCGGGTGATGTGGTGCATTATCCCACCTTACAATAAGAATTTTTTCTGAATTCTGCCAATGATAAGAATAAGTTTTCAATTCAGAATCTAAATGTTCTCTGACATGAAGCTCTGATTTATCAATGAAATTAATTTTTAGTTTGAGATAAGACTCATTTGTCTTTGTCCAATATTCTAAAATCTGATAGTCTGTAATGAATTCATTATTACTCAGCCAATTGAAAATTTCCATTCTTCACTTCTTCTATTTGTTTTAGATAGGATGTATAAAAATTGTGAAATGCTTTCCATTCAATGTAATCATCCCATTTTTCGAAATCTTCTTTTGAGCTAGTCTTGATTTGTGTTTCAAAGTCCTCAAAATTAGTATTGTATTTCTTTACATAAACAGAAATTTTTTCTTTTAGAGAATGGGTTCTTGCCATATAATCCAATAAAATCCATTCTGCCATTTGCTGTTTGCTTATTGTCACCATATGGTCAAATTATATCTTTATTTTTAGAAATTCAAGCAGAAATTTTTTCCAATGACACATTATACAACAAATCTAATCCCAATAGACTTTGCAGTTAGGCATGAGTTTTTTTACTTTTTCTTGCTCTGGCTTGGAGAAAGGATTTCGTTTGAGGTAAAATGTTGTTAGCTTCTTTAGGTCAGCGATGGATTCAGGGAGAGAAGTGATTTTATTGAAGCTAAGATTGAGTATCTGCAATCTTTGCATGGAGCCGATAGAGTCAGTGATAGTAGAAATACGATTGTGACTGAGTTCAATGGATTGAAGTTCACTTAAGGAAGTGAATCCTTCTGGAAAAATATCCAGACTGTTTTGATTGAGATATACTCTCTGTAGATTTTTTAGCTTGGAGACTTCTTTTGGAATAGATATGAGAGAGTTTTTATCCAGGTTCATTTTTTTTAATTCAGAGAGATTGCCGAAAGTAATTGGTAGAAGTCCTAGATGATTGGAACTCAAGTTTAAATCCTCCAAGTTGTTTAAATTGCCGAAAGATTCAGGAAGCATTGTTAATTTATTAGAAGTCAAGTCCAGAAAGCGAAGAGCGGATAATCCACCGAATCCGTTCGGAAGTTTTGTGATTTGGTTGGAGGCTAGATTGAATGTTTGTAGATTTTTTAATTCTCCGATTTGTTCGGGTAGTTCTTTTAGTTTATTCTTTCTAATGTCTAGGTTTTTTAGATTTGTAAGCTGACCAATTTCTTTTGGAATTTCTGCAATCGTATTTTCAAATAGAAAAAAACTTTCCAATTTCTTGAGACTTCCAATTTCTGAAGAGAGTGCCATCATCTCGTTAGCCGTAAGATTCAGTTCTTGTAAATTTATTAATTCGGAAATACAAGCGGGCAATAGCTTTATTTTGTTATAGCTAAGATTTATTTTTTGGAGTTTCTTTAGCTTACAAATTTCGTCAGGGATGAATTCAATTTTATTGGAGGATAGGCTGAGTTCTTGTAGATGTATGAATTTTTCAATCTCTTTTGGAATTTCATTTAAACGAGTATTGCTTAGATTGAGCCTGTAGACTTTTTCTGGACTACGCATGCCTTCCTCTAAAGAAGAGAAAAGTTTTTCTTTCTTTAATTCATTTGCATCAAAGAGGGAAGCATCAGCGAATACTAATTGGTTTGCGCTAACTAGCGCTATTAGAAAAAAGAGTATAGATTTCATATTTCCTCGACTATGCAATAATTTGACAAAAACAGCAATTTTGTAAAGAATAATTCGCCTTGACTTTTTAAGGAAATAGATTTATTTGAATAGGGCATAATGATTAGAAATGGACTTTCTTTTGAAATCCCCTTTTCTCACAGAGCACACAAAGAGCACAAAGGAAAGAATGAATGCTCTCTGCGGACTCTGTGTTCTCTGTGAGAGATAGTTTCATTAATTTCACACTGTATTTTAATGGGTAACTTATGAAATATATTTATCTGACTTCAATCCTAGTTCTCCTAAACTGCTCCTCGGAAGAGACGAAAGAGATTATACCGTTAAGCGACACATCCTATGAAGTGAAGTTCGCACCCTGCGTTTGTAAAAGAGAGGACTTGGTGGTTCACGCGAAGAAAACCATTGTGATGCAGGGTGTCAAAGATTACGAAGAATTTACCTCTAAAGACGTTGAACCAGAATTAGAATCTAAAATTATTGAAGAGGACTATGATAATTTCTTGTATGATTTTTCTCTCGATACAAAGCCGAAGAATGATTTGGAAACCGGAAGGGATATTATAACGGCAAATGGCAAAGTGAAACAAGAAGAGATAAACCAGTTCGTCGAAAAAAATCCCAAAACGAGTCCTCCGAGAGTTTCAGATATAAATTCTGAATATCGTTCTCGAGGCTTAGAAGTGATTAAAGGTTTTAAGTCGGATAGAAAGAAACGTCAGACGGTAGATGAAACGAGCAAGTCTCGTCCAATCACTCTTTACGAAATTAGAAGGAGATAAGTTTTCTTCTGAACAAATTGCTCTATTTATACGCATTTGCTTTACACCCCTATATACCAAGAATACTATCAAAGATACTAACTGCTATATGGCAACAAAGACGAGAGTGCAACAAACTATCTTAATAGGATTAATAACTCTGGAATTACATTTACATATTTCTTTTCCAAAATAAAATAGTATTTTTTTATTTGAAGTTGGAGTTCATAATTTCTATGAATTATTTTTTTAGTTTAAAGATAAACGTATTTAAAATTTGTTTTCTTCTTTTCTTTCTTACTACTACCATTGTATCGCAAGAGGCTACTCCTCGAAAACCGAAAGACAATACTCTCGTGCCAGAAGAAAGCAAATCATCGAAAACAATGGAGACTACTTCAACAAAAGATTCTAAGCCTATTGCGGATAATGAAGTGTTAAACCCAAAGGACAAAGAGCAAGAAGTAAAAATTGATCCCAATAAACTTAATATGAAGTTGCCGATTGATTTTGGTGTCTTTGTAGATGGTTATTATAATATGAATATGAATCGACCAAGTGCGACTGCACAGAATTACACAACACAGGCGATTCAAAACAATACGTTTGCCATTAACCTCGCACATATTGAAGGAAAGTTAGATGCGGAACGATTTAGAGCGAGACTTGCCTTGCAAACAGGAACTTCTGTAAATGCAAATTATAGCAATGAAAAGAATCAACCGTATTCTAACCAAAACTCAGTCAGAAATATTCAGGAGGCTTATGTAGGAATTAAACTTGGAAAAAGAACTTGGTTAGATGGTGGGATTTATATGGGAAATATTGGGTTTGAAGCATGGGTCTCATCATATAACTGGGTGTATACCCGCGCAATCGTTCTCGATAACGTGCCTTATTATTCAACTGGAATTCGTCTATCGCATGACGTTACTGATAAGCTTTCTGTTCAGCTTCATATCATGAATGGTTGGCAGAACATAACAGATAACAACAAGGACAAAGCTTTGGGAATGCAAGTGGCATATAAGATTACAGAGAAGATGAAATTTACCTATAATAATTTTATAGGGAATGAAGAGAATGCTCCATCAAAGACAGACGCTATCGGGCAAACTATCAATATGTATTCCAAAGATATAAAAAATCCTACTGATCCTTTTAAAGATTACACTCCTTATACAAGAAAGACTCGTTACTACCAAAACTTTATTTATCATTTTGATGTGACCGATCGATTTTCTATTGCGGCTTCCTTTGATATAGGATTTCAACTGAGTGGAATTTCAAAAGTATACAATCCATTTATTTCACCGGAGGTTAATACAACTTATCCGTATTATAATCAGCGTTCTGGTGCATACAAACATTGGTATGATGGAACTCTTTGGGTTGTGTATAAATTATTCAATGAATGGAGAATTGCAGGAAGATTAGAACGGTATGTAGATAAGGAAGGAGCTAACGTTCCTGTTGTGAAACAAAGTAGTGTCTTTGCGACTAACGGTTATCATCCCGGAAAGAAACCAAATGGATTTCAAGTAAGTGCGATTTCGCTCAATCTAGATTATATTCCGAATGAATATGCTATGCTACGATTTGAATTAAAATACAGGCGGTCAATGGATCCTATCTTCGATTATGCGGATAGTTCCGATTTGTCCCGCCATGAAAAAATGTTCATCTCAGCGATGACATTTAAGTATTAAACTAAACTTTCAGTGTCGAATGGTTTTACGAGTGGGCGTGATAAATACATAGAAGAATCAAGTAATTCTTGCATATCAACACGAAGACGAGCCATCATAGTATCTATCGCAGCGCGCTTTTTCGTTTTGTATTCGCCGTAGTATTCAGAAAGATGAAATGGTTTCTTGAAAGTGATATAAGCTTTGCGCGGCAAATGAGCAGCTTCCCCACCGAGAGCACGCGGAATTTTTCCAAAGATATAAGACTCATAACGAGCAAGCCATTCATAGAAACGCTCAGGAGTTGGATTAGACGCGAGATAATCACCCTTAATCACGATAAAGTCAAACGCTTTAACGCATTCTCTTTTGAACCATTCAACTTCTTGTGGAGTAAGTTTTGGTAGAGTTTCATCTGGATATTTAATCATAACCATTTCCATCACAGCAAATAGGTGGCGTAGTTTATGAATTGCATCATCGTCTCTCTTGTAACCTTTGATTTGGAATCTATCAGCGCAATTGTCTAAGATCGCGTGACGAATACGACCAACGCGATAGTCAAAGTCGTGTTTGTCGCCGTCTTTGATAGAATATTCTTTTTCAGCTTCTTCCATCATGTAGCGGCCAATGGTGAGAAACCTACGTAGAATATTTTTACGACCTGGATCAATGCTATAATGTTTTTCGATTTTCTTTACAGAGTCTTCTAGATCAGATCTAATTTCTTTTTCAGTAGCATCTACAATGTATTTCATAAATCCAGGTAATACCGTTACATCTGCGTTTGGATCTAATTTCTTTGCATCTTCGTATCCCCAGAATCCGAGTTGAGCAAGACCTGGTTGGAATGGCATTAGATTGTCATTTTCCCCACTGGTTGGTTCTCCTTCAGGGAATAATACTAATTTGCCTTCACGAGCGGCTAATGCACTTCTTGCCGCTTTTAGAGATTCTCTATCTGGAATACCAGCGATTACAGAAAAAGCTCCAATTCCAGAAATGACTTTTCCGACCATTCCACCATTCCATTCGAAAACTTGTCTCGAAGCCATAAACTTGAACCTTGTTCCCATCAAGTTAGCAATATGATATGCGATAGGCGGTTCAGCGGTTGTTGGGTGGTTTGTGAAAAAAAGTAATCTATCCTTTTTTAAATTGCGAAGCATTGCTTTGTCTTCGTCAGTGATAACTACTTCATTGATATTTTGAACAGCCCGAAGTAAAACGGGAAATAATAAATCGGCAGTCCAGTTGAGTGCGAGATTAAAGCCTGCGGGTATGAATGGTTCCATTTAGTGATCCTCTTGTAAATACTACAAAGACTATGCAAATTTTTTTTGAACTTCGAGTCAACTTTAATTTTTGTTCACTTTCAAAGAGAAAGTTTCTTTTTTCACAAAAAGGGGTCCCCCCACCCCCACCGAATTGCCCACCAAGACAAAATGGTAGTGTTGAATCTTGAACTTTGTCTCGCCCGGAATCGACGTAGCTGATATTTTCCCTTTGTGTTTTTCTATGATTCCTTTGACAATTCCAAGACCAAGCCCAGAGCCTTCGCCTTGATCCTTAGTAGTAAAGAACGGATCCCAAATTCTATCTAGAATTTCGGGTTTAATTCCTGTTCCACTGTCTTGAATTTCAATACACACATATGGCTCTTCTAGATAGGAAGATATTTTTAGAATTCCTTTTCCTTTCATCGCATGGATTGCGTTTTGGATGATATTTGTCCAGACTTGGTTCAGTTCATCTAGATTGCAGGGCACGACCGGGATTGGTTGTAAATTTCGTTCAATTGTAATTCCCATTTTTAATTGGTTATGAAATATGATGAGAGTGTTTTCGATTCCTTCGATTAAATCTGCTTCTGCGTGACTTGCTTGGTCTAAGTGGGAATAGTATTTTAAGGCACGAACAATTCGAACAATATTCTTGATTGCGTATTTTATATTCTTCAAGTTGCGGTTAATGCCTGTTGTGTGATTGAGAAGTTCTAGGATTTTGATTCCACCTGTCTTTACAATTCCTAAGAGAACTTCTTCGCTTTTAAAGAAATTCTTTTCTACTATAAAATTTGCAAAATCATCGGCAAGCATTGGGCTCATTCCCTGACTTGTAATTCTATCTCGAATCTCTCGTTTCTTTTTGAATCTTTCTTTTGGGTCTAGCGTATCACGGCTATTATCCGCTAAAATTCCATCCACGATTTCAATATATGTTTTTGTAAAATCTGGATCTCGAAAAAAATCTACTGCTTCTGGAAATTGTAAAATTAAATGGTGTAGGTTTACTTCCATGTTATCCGCGGCACCGTTAATGACTCCAGCCGGAGTATTAATCTCATGCGCGATACCAGCGACCATTACACCGAGAGAAGCCATTTTCTCTGACATGATAAGTTGGGATTGTGCTTCTTCTAAAGCTTTGGTTCTTTCTTTTACTTTGTTTTCTAGATTTTCAGTGAGAGCAGTAGATCTTGCATAAAAGATCGCATTAGACAAAGACATCACAGAAGTAGATTTAATTTCGTAAAGTCTGTCTAACTCTTCTGTTTTTATAGGTGTGCCATCATTTTTATTTCCTAAAAAAATTACACCGAGAAGACTTGCATTGAGTGTAAGTGGAATTACAGTCTCTGCTTCTAGAGAATCTAAAATTCGTAATGCATCTGTTTTGATTTTTGCATAGCCGGGTGCTTTATTAAAATGTTCCCGCGTTAAAACTTGGTCGTTATCCGTTAGCCAGAGCATGAAAGAATCATAGACAGCAAAACGATTTTTATTTTCTAAAATTGGATGAGGCAGAAATGCTCCTTGTTCTTCTGACCAGAGGTAAATAGTAGAATGCTTTACATTGAAAATTTCGATCAGAAATTCATTGAGTGCTTCACAAATTCGAATCGTTTGATTCATTCTAAATAATTGATTCTTTAAGTTGCCGAGACCTGTGATATAGGCAATCTCTTTGATTCGCTCTCTTTCTTCTCGTAGAATGATTTCGAATCTCTTTTTTTCGGCTTTTCTTCGATAAATTTGCGTAATTGAATAACCTACGAGATTGAGTAAAAATATGATAGAAATTTCAATACCAGATTGGATAAAGGTAGGATGAAATCCAAGATAGCCGGTATAAAAAAACAAAAGCGAATATTGAATCGTTGTGACAAATACAAGAGTCAAAAAAGTTACAAGAATGGGGCTGTTTATTTTGTCTTTCAATTTCATAGTATAGAGCAGGCTGTATGAATTTAGAAAAACCGAGTTCTACTGTCAAAGAAAATTTTTTAGTCTCAAAAATTTATGGAGCCTACTACGAAATTTATTCTCCCAAGCTAGGTTTTAAACGAGCCACTCTGAAGGGGAAATTACGTCTCAATAAATCAGATGACCGGCATCCTTTTGTTGTGGGTGATAGAATTCAAGCTGAGAATGAGATCACAGAAAGAGCGGACTGGGTTATTTTATCTAAAGAAGACAGAACTAGCTTTTTAACCCGTCAGAGTAGCAATTCCGACAAACACATCTTATGCGCTAATGTAGATTTTGTTGCAATCATAGCATCTCTCTCAGGACCTGAAACAAAAGATGGCTTCATAGATAGAAGCATCACAGCCTGTTATCATTCCAATGTAACTCCGATTATTATTTTTAATAAAAAAGACTTAGTCACGGAAGAAGAACTTGCTAGTAGAGTAGAAAAATATGAATCATTGGGTTACAAAGTCTATCCGATTACATGCACGGATTTAGATTCAGTTCGGGAATTACTTGCGGCTCTACAGGATAAGATTACTTATCTGGTAGGAAATTCTGGCGTTGGAAAATCAAGCCTAATTAACCTAATCACAAACAACGCAGAGCAGAAGACAAATACCATTAGCCACTCAACGCAGAAGGGAAAGCATACTACTACCAATTCGAGCATAATCGTAGTTAACCCAACAACCATACTCATTGACTCGCCCGGAATCAAAGAGTGGGGACTTCTTCATCTTAGTAAAGGAGAAATTCTTTCTACTTTTCCCGAAATCAACAAGTTCAAAAAAAAATGCAGAGTAGGTGGATGTTGCAATGCGGGTAATGACTGTATCATGCTAGAAAAATTAGACAAGCTAGAAGATGAAAGACTAAAAAGCTTGGAGTCAATGCTAGAAGGACTTGAGATTCCTTATCGAATACGCGTTGGCAATTTAAAGAGCGGAAAACTTCGAAAACAAAAAAACAATCGGCACTGGGATAGAGAATAGACTATGAAATCTAAAAAAAGAGTCTAACAAACACATGAGTAATCTAGCCTATCTACATAATTTAAACGAAGAGCTAAACGATCAAACCTTACGGGAGATGGTCTTTAAGCGGCTAATGAAAGAATATGGAAGAGTAATTGAAAGAGAGCTTAAAAAAAGTCACCAGACTCTTACGCGTAAAATGGCAGAGGGGAATACCTACAAAGATTTTTTATTGAGTCAATTGCAAGACGTTCATGACGAAATCGGAGAATTTCCCTCCGGACCTTCTTTCTTCGAAAAATTATACAAAGAACATTTAGATGATGGTGAATTTGAAAATACCACCGCAAAAAATTTAATTCTTACCTATCGATATAGAATCGAAAGTTTTTTACATTCCCAAAATTATGAGTTAGATGCTAAGCTACGTTTTACTATCGAGAAAGTAGTCGCTCGATTAATTGAAATTCCTGATTACATTGGAAATTTTAATCTACAAGAAAAATACATTCGCACAGAAATGATCTCAGCCGTTTTAAAAGATGGCAACGATGATTTTAAGAGAAAAGCAAGTGCGTTAATTGAAAAACAATCTCTCATTGTAATGAACACAATGAACGAAATTTTTGTGAAGCGGCTAACGGATACTCTTATTGAAGAAAAGGATCTCAAAAAAGAACTTATCGCTCGACAGAAGTCAATGAACGAAGAACTCTCTCGTGCCAGAAAAATTCAACAAAATCTTTTACCAAAAAGTTTTCCTTCGAATATGGGTTTAAAATTTTTTGCAAGTTATATTCCAATGGAAAGTGTGGGGGGAGATTTTTATGATGTTCAGATTTTCCCAAATCCAGATGAGCTTCCCATTGATAAAGTCGGAGTTCTAATCGCAGACGTATCCGGTCATGGAGTCCCTGCGGCGTTCATTGCTTCGATGGCAAAGATTAGTTGGCAGAATAATTTTGAACAGTTTAAAACACCAGCGGCAATTTTACAACGACTCAATTTACAAATGGTAGAGAATACAGCAGGAAATTTTTTGACTGCCTTTCTTGGAATTTTTGAATCGAGAGTTCGACACAATCTGGCAAATGGACTTGCCTTGCAAAGTGAGCATTCTGATTGGAAAGGAATTTTTACTTACGCATCTGCGGGGCATTTTTCTCCTTATATCATTCGAAAGAATATGGATTCCATTACTTTAAAAGTAAAAGGGCAATTGATTGGAGTTTTTCAAAATATTCGTATTGAAGAATATGCAGTAGATTATTATCAAGGTGATAGGTTTATTTTTTTTACTGACGGGCTCCTCGAAATTAAGAATCCTACCGGAGAGCTTTTAGGGGAAGAGCGACTTTATCAAATCTTTGATGAAAGCAAAGACTTAGATGGTCGTGTGAGTTGCGAATTTATCCTGCAAAAGTTATGGGATTTTTCGGACGGAAAAAATGTAGAAGATGATATTACACTTTTAATTATTGATGTAGACTAAAGGAATTTTATGAAAAAAAGAAGACTCGGAAAATCGGCAATGGTAGTTTCGGAAATCGGAATGGGAACAATGACATTTGGCTCAAGCTGTGATGAGCCTACCAGTTTTAAGATTTTAGATAAAGCTTATGACGCAGGAATTGATTTCTACGATACAGCAGAAATTTATCCCGTTCCACCGGAAGACAAATGGGTTCATCGCACAGAAGAGATTGTAGGCAAATGGCTCAAAACAAAACCGAGAGACTCTGTTCTCATTGCGACAAAAGTCTGTGGTCCGGGTCATGGTTGGTTTACTCCACCTGTTCGTAACGGCAAAACGGCATTAGACCGTCATCATATCGTTCGTGCAATCGAAGGCAGCTTACGACGATTAGGCACTGACTATATCGACCTTTACCAAACGCACTGGCCTGATCCTGATATGATGTATGAAGAAACCATGTATGCACTTTCTGAATTAGTCAGTAGCGGCAAAGTTCGATATGTCGGTTGCAGCAATGAAGCTCCCTGGGGACTTATGAAAAGCCTTTGGGCATCCGAAAAAAATCGACTCATTCGTTATGAGAGCATTCAAAATAATTTTAGTATGCTCAATCGTCGTTTCGAAGATTCCTTATCAGAAATTTGTAAAAAAGAAAGTATCAGTCTTCTTCCTTATTCGCCATTAGCCGGTGGAGTTCTTTCTGGAAAATACAATGGCGGTAAAGTTCCTGAAAATTCTCGTTTTAGCAGATACGCCAAATTAGGCGATAGACAAAAGAAAATGTCTAATCGTTTTCTAAATGATTTCACTGTAAAAGCCACAGATGAGTTCTTGAAAATCGCGAAAGAGGCTAATATGAGTTTGGTTACAATGGCTGTCGCCTGGAGCAAGCAACATGACTTCGTTGCGTCTACTTTAATTGGCGCAAATACTGTAGAGCAACTCAACGAGTCATTGAAGGCAACAGACGTTATCCTCACACAAGATGTGTTGAACAAAATCAACGAGGTTTCGAAAAACATTCCTTACCCGATGGGGTAATTTACAGTCACCTCGAACTGCTTCATCGTGAGAGGTCTATTTTACTTAATGCGATAGTGCTAAGAAGTCTAGACCTTGCGAAGGCGAAGGGCGCGACTGAGCGCAGGGCGGAGACGAAGGGGCTGTTCGAGGTGACAGGGGTAGGCAATCTTTTCCCTTAAATTAACAATTTCCTATATATGAAACCAACATACAACAACCCAATTCTTTTAAAGACTAAGATTATTAGTCTAAATTCATCCTTACAGGGTGTTAGCCCTGATACGGGCTTGACGTTTCGTTATGCGAACATTGGCGATGAAGTAATCTACGAACAAAGAGGACGTGGGAAAAATAAGTTTGCGAAAGTAGAATCTATTCTACGGGCTAATTCTTATACTCCGCAATGTAAGCACTTTGCTGATTGTGGAGGTTGTAGTGCGCAACATTTAGAGTATCCGCTTCAATTTGCTACGAAGACTAGGACTATTCGAGAAAGATTTAAAGCCGAGCAGGATTTTATTCCTGATTTAATTCCTTCCGAAAAGCATTACGAATATCGCAATAGAATGGACTTTGCTGTATTTCCTGGATTCATTGGACTTAGGCAAGCAGAAAACTTTCGTCGTATCATTGATGTAAAGAAGTGTGAACTTCAATCTGAATGGGCTAATGAAGAGTTGTCTCAACTTCGTAATCTAATATTTGAGGAATATTCTGATTTGCCTTTAGATAGAAGAACAGGAGAAGGTTATTTAAAGTATATAACGCTTCGGACCAATATTAAAGGCTCTGATACGATTACTATCTTAACTTTTACAGAAGAGTTTCAATCTTCTGAATTGGAGCAAAAACTCATTTCTGATCTTCTAAGATTCTCTACTTCCAATAATATAGTGTTTTGTTATAACAGAAAGCAATCCGAGGTTTCTGCCGATGGGAAATTCTTGGTAGTAAGAGGCAAATCTTATTATACCGAAGAAATTTTAAATAAGGAAATCGAAGTCCCTTTTAATTCTTTCTTTCAGCCGAATCCGATGGGGTTTCTTCCGATTATTCAATACATTCAAGCTAGACTTGGTGAAATGAAGTCTTCTACTCTCATTGACTTATTTTGTGGAAATGGATTTTTTAGTATTCTGTTTGGTGAAAGGTTTGAGAATCTAATTGGATACGATTGGGTAGAAAGCTCCATTCAAACAGCAAAAGAGAATCTAACACGTATTTACCCCGATAAGAAGATAACTTTCGAAAAAAAGGATTTACTGCAATTTAAAGATGTATTTTCTAGTGCAAATTCTATTCCAAAGGATTCTGTTTTGATTTTAGATCCGCCTCGCAATGGAATTGGAATTAAACTTTGTGAGTATATTTTAAACTCTTCGATAGAATCAATTTTTTATGTATCCTGCAATCCAAATTCACAACTAGATGACCTAAAAATCCTATCTCAAAATTATAAGATTCAGTCTGGTCTAATCACCGACCCTTATCCGCAAACGCCTCATCTGGAGTCCGTTCTTCTATTAAGTCGAATCAAGACAGATGCAATGTCAGTCTAACGATAAGTATTTGCAATTCAGAAAAGTCAAAACTAAAAGGTAATACAATGAATTTCCCGAAAATAATTCCAAAATCTAAATCTTTATTTTTACTCTTGTGGCTAATTATACTTATGTTCTTGGAGGCATGCTTTGTGAAAAATGCAACTCATAGTAGTTTTTGGGATAACTTCTTTTCCAATCAGCAACTTCTCATTGATAAATATGCGGATACTGATCTGTATCCGATTCTATTTGGTTCTTTAAAACCAGAAGAAGAGAAGTTCTTATTTAAGAAAGATGATAAACTTTATCTTTCCGGATATGTTTTAAAGCAAGGCAATACTCTGATTCCTAAAATTGACGATAAAGAAAATTCTACGGCTAACGATGAATATTTTACAAAGATTGAATATATAAAGTCAGAGTTTAAAGGTAGACCTACTTATAAGATGAAGCGAAGAACCAGTTTTAAATATCCCGCATATACGATGCGAGATTTTTTTCATTGGATGGAAGTCTTTTCTAGCTCTGTGAATAGCGAAGAACAATTGGCAATACTTGATCGATCTATTGTATATCAATTTCTATGCTCTGAATTCAAATGCAATAGTGAACTGGGGGATAATCAGGCTTTGCTGTCATTTGCTCTCGATGAAAGAATGAAATTGCAATATAAAACATTCTATGTTAAAATGTCAGAGGCGTTAGGAAAAGTAAAATTCAAAGTAAAACTATTTTCTAAATCGCAGAAAATAGGAGAGATTTATTCGGAAGGCAAAACAATCTATACCAAGGTTTTACATTTTAAAAAGGGAGAATTGCAAAATCTAGAAAATATGACTTTGTTTTTTGAGATTGATATGAATTTTTATGGTCTTCGAATTCAAGTTCAGAATTTAGAATATCATATTGTGATGAAGCATTCAGAGACAGAAGAAGTCATGACGGGGAAATTTCCTATTTACCCCAAGTATAAAGTCAGCGGAAGATTATTTTATATTCTACCACCGGGTTTGATTAATATTTTTATTCCACAAGATATTGAGTCTTATCTGTCTGATTATTTTGATTTGCTAACCCGTTCAGGTGATTCAGAAGGTGCAAATTTTACAACAAAGATTAAGAAAGAAGGAAATCATGTGAATGTAAATTTTGAGTCCTATACTGAAATCTTCCAAAAACCTTTTCGACCTTTAGCGGCAACGAAAAAAGAAAAACGAGAAGGAAGAGATTTCTATCTTGATTTTAGAAATAAAATCGTAGAAGACTTGAGGCCTGATTGATTTTAGTTGAATTCATTTTTAAAAGAAACATCTTTTTTGCTTGCATTAAGTTCTTGCTCAATTACTTTTAGCACTCTGTTATGATAGATATGTCTACTGAGACAAAAATGAAACCCGTTGAATCGAGACCGATTCAATTTTCTATTCGGTATAAACTCTTACTGATAGTTTCCTTAATTATTATTTTGGGGCTATCTTCGATTATCCTGTTAGTCACTTTTTTTTACAAAGGCAACAGTGAAGTGTTGATTCAAGAATATAACTTAAGCCTGGCTCGACTAGCGGGTGTGCAAGTAGAGTCGAATTTAAAAAATACAAGCTATAGAATGCAGGCTTTCTACGCTTCTCTTCCACAAAAAAACGCGACAGAAAAAGATATTCAAGAGAAAGCCAATCAATTCTTTCTTAAAAACCCACGCTTTCTCTTTATGGGAGTTGCAAAGAAAACAGAGACTGATTATAAATTCCTTTATGAATTTACGCATGAGAAGGTTTTCATAGACAATAAAATCGAAAAGAGTCTAATGCCTATTATTCACGAAGTTACCAAAGAAGATATTATTCGTGCTTTCAATGGAACGAGTGCCGTTGTAAATGCTTCTTCCAAATTTAATTTTCCAGTTTTGGCTCTTGTTGTCCCTGTTGAAACAACTCCAGACGAAGCCTTACTTCTTTATCTAGAGCCAACTGAAATAATGGGCACATTTCAATCCGCATTGCAAACAGATATTTTTCAGGTCTTCATGGTAAATCAAAAGGGAGAGGTGATTGCCCATTCGGACGACAAAGAGACAGTATCCACTGGAAATAAATCAGAAGTTCCGATTGTCAAAAAAATGCTTTCTAGCAATGTAGACAATGGCTCTCAAAAATACACAGTGGATAAAGAAGAGTTCCTTGGCTCATTTCAACAACTTGATTTTAGCGGCTTAGGCATAGTATCCACAGTGGAATCAGACAAAGTATTCGAAGCAATCTACCAGATTCAAAGACGAAATATTATTATCACGATTATCATTTTAACAATTAGTTTTATTATTGTCTATCTCTTTGCTAATACACTCACCGTTCCACTTTCTGATCTTGTGACTGCGACTAGGCAGATTGAAGAAGGAAATTACAAAGTAAAAATAATTCCATCTACAAGAGATGAAGTAGGGCTACTTACGAAGTCATTTCTTCAAATGGCAAAGGGATTACAAGAAAGAGAAAATATTAAGAATACATTCGGGAAATTTGTAAATAAGGAAATTGCAGAGAAGGCTTTGCACGGCGAATTACAATTAGGTGGAGTGAAGCGAAATTGCGCGATTTTCTTTTCTGATTTGAGAAATTTTACCGGTATGTCAGAGAAGATGGAAGCGGAGCAAGTCGTTGTTTACCTCAATGAGTATTTTACTGAAATGGTAGAGTGCATTTATAAAGCGAATGGAATTGTGGATAAATTTATTGGTGACGCGATCATGGCTCATTGGGGAGCGATATACACAGATGGAAATGACACTGCAAATGCAATCGAGTCAGCATTGCTTATGAGGATGGCACTGATTAAGTTCAATCGTGACCCAATGCATTCAGATCGTCCCAAGTTTCGGTTTGGATGTGGAATTAACACAGGAGAAGTAGTCGCAGGGCAAATCGGCTCTCCGAAAAAATTAGAATACACTGTAATCGGAGATGCAGTGAATCTGGCTTCTCGAATTGAATACATGAACAAAGAATTTGGAACAGATATTTTAATTTCAGAAAATTCCTATGAACAAATTAAAGGCAAATTTAAGTTAGTCGCTATGCCGCCTATTCATATTCGAGGGAAGTCTCAGCCTCAACAAATCTATGCTGTTCTCGGAAAGGAAGATGATCCTAGCTGTCCTAAGGATCTAAAGGAATTGCGGCAAATCGTCGGTATACCCTTTCAGGAATAGCTGTGAATTTTAAATTAAAAGATTACTTCGTTTTTTTGATTACTGCGAGCATTTTAGCGGCTTGTTCCTATTATCTGTATTTGGACTTCAATGTAAAGCCTGGATTACGAGGAGCCGAGAAACAAGGATTTATTACATTCAAATACAAAGTAGCCCAAAGAAAATTTCCCTCTAGAATGATCTGGGAGGATGTAGAGCAAATGCTTCCTATTTATAACAAAGATTCTATTCGCACAGATGTTTTATCGGAAGCCATCGTCACCTTAAACAATGGCGTCAAAATAGAATTAGACCCTGATAGTATGTTTGTATTAAACATTCACGACAAGACAGTGGATGTTACACTAGAGAGGGGATCAGTATTATTATCCGCAACGAAGGCATTGGTAAATCCAAATGATTTTTCTTTGAGTTATAAAAACACCAAGTTGAAATTTCAAGAAGGCACTGGGCAATTTAAAGTCTTAGAAAAAGAAGACTCCATCGAGATAGTGTCTAGCAAGGGTAGCACTACAATTACGACAGGACAGAATACGGAAAGCATCTTCGAGAAACAAAAAGCAAAATTTGATTTTACAAAAGACAAGCTAGATAAAGTAGATTTGAATTATTTTGATATGCGACCGGCGCATAATGCGCGTTATTTTATAGATGAGAATACAAAGGAAATTCTATTTGAATGGAGCGCAAAGGGAGACGAACTACCTATAGTTGAAGTCTCTCCCGATAGACTTTTTAAAAACCAAGTCGTGCAACTTCAATCCAAAGAAAAAAGAGTAGCAAAAGAATTTACAGAAGGAATTTATTACTGGAAGTTGAAAACGGTAGATGGTGATTTAACGGAAACTAGAAAATTTAGAATTATAAAAAATCCACCGCTTTCATTAATTGCTCCGAAAAATAATCATCAAATCAAAACTAAAACTGGAGAAAGTCTAGTAAACTTCTTATGGAGCAAACGCGAATTAGCCCTATCTTATCATTTTGAGATTTCGAATGATACTACGTTTAAGAATTTAATTGTATCGAGAAATGTTTTTAAGAATAGAATTTCTATTCCTCTTAGTCTTGGTCAATACTATTGGCGGGTTCGCTCTGTGGATTCTATTCCAGGTGCGAATTCCAAAACGGGAGTGAATTCGTTTACCATCGGAAAAGAAGATATTCCTGAACCGGTGGCAATTTCAGAGGAGGAAACAAAAGCAGAGGACGTGACGCAACCAACTGCGGATAATTCAAATAAACCGACAGGTGGAAATCCTTTAAAGAAAGACAGTCCTCCTAATAAAATTACAAACCCGACTCTGCTATTTCCAAGACCAAATTCAGTCGTTGATATGAATAAGCTAGATTCTATTCCATTTAAGTGGGTAGCTGTCGCCGGAGCCAAATCCTACACTATTAAATTTATTCAGATATCTAACGGAGAGGTCATCTTACAAACAGAAACAACTGCGCCTAATTATAATTTTGCTCAACTAGATAAACTAGATGTAGGAAATTTTTCACTAAAGTCTAGTTTTCCATCCATCTCTATTTCTTTTTTTATGCCAGACAGAAAGTATAAAGATCGAAGGTGGTTTTATAAGGTAGTAAATTAAATAAGGGAAGCGGGTAAGGGAAATTTGCCTTACATTTTCATAAGTTACGGGATGAGATTGTGGTCTGTTAGCAATTTTTTCTAATTTGCTTTCCACTTCAATAAGAAACTCTTCTCCTAAGCCAGATTTCCTATCTTCATACCACTGAGCTGATTCGGCTAATTCTTCTCTGGCTTGTGCATGAAATTCAATTTTTTGTTCGAATTCTTTGTCTGGCATAAGAAATCACCTCTTTGGCTTTGTAAGTTTTTTCTTTTCCAAGACTGGCAATTCTACGATCGAGTTCTAGTTTTCGTTCTTCTGTCAAATCCTCTATTTTTGTATTTGATCTTTTAGAATTTATGACTTCACTTATTTTTACTGAATCAAGAGTTTTCAAAAAAGCAAATAGAGCTTTTGCTTGCTTCTGATTTGTAACTTCTATTGCGAATGTTGTCATTGACTTTCTCCTGTTCAAATAATTCTTTTCTATAATTGTTGGGACTGAAATAAAACGCAAGAATTATTTATAGGAACACCATTCTAACTTTGTATCGAAGGCTTGGAGATTAAATCATTTTTACAAAATATTCAATTGGTTTCTTGTGGATTTTGGCAAACTGATACCAGATTGCAAAAACCATTCTTAGTTTTAAAAATTCTACTTTCATAAAAAGTTACATTCTGCACAATTAGAAAATTATGCGATACCGCTTAAAATTATCCCTTTGCCTATTCTTCCTTTTCTTTCTACTCAATTGTAAACCAAATCCTAATATTGTTTCGCTCAACGGTGAATGGGAATATACCGCAGGACACCATCCTGATCCAAAGACATGGGATAAGTTGGAATGGAAAAAAATACAAGTTCCATTCAACCATTTAACAGATGCATCTAATGATGGTTGGATTACACTCAAAAGAACCCTTCCCAGAGAAGCACAAGCATTCTTCGTTGGAGATATACCTATTGCCTTTCGTTCCGATATTCCATTTAACGACCAAGTGGAATTTTATATTAATGGAAAACTTTTTTTCAGAAACGGAAGTATTACAAAATCTGCTTTAGCAAACTCAGTTCTGGTCAATTTGCCAGATTCTGTTAAGAAATCTGAAACTCCCATTATCTTTTCTGCAATATTCTATAAGGATGCGGATAATCCATATTGGAGCTGGTCTCATTTAAGCAATAAAATTGGATTGAGTAAAGAAATATTTTTAGAATATTATACTAGTGAAATTATTTCTTTTTCTTTACTCTCGATTTATTTACTATCTGGTTTGTACCATTTGTTATTATTTTTTAAAAGGAGAATAGATCTTCATAATTTGTTATTCGGAATGTTTTGCTTAACGATTTCTTTCTACTGGTTTTGCCGAATTCCCAGTAGGGAAATTTTGTTTCAATCAAACGGATTTCTTGAATTTAAGACAGAGATTTCATTGGTTTTTATAATTCCATTTTTCATAATAACATTTCTATCTCAAATAATAGAAGGAAAAATCAATCTTCTTACTAAGATATGTTCTTATTGGTCACTGCTAACAATCCTTGGAGGGATAATAGCACCAAACTTAAGTTATCTTCATAAAATTCTCTTTATTTGGCAAATCTCCATGATTCCCTTTTTTATTAATGCTCTTGGCTATGTTTTCTACTTTGCTTTTAAAAAAAATAATACTGCGATTCGTATACTTGCAGGAATGGTATTCATGGTAGCAGGAGGTTTTTATGATATTTTTGCGGGATTAGGATTTTTTCCGCATGTTTCTGCAATGCAATATTGCTTCCCAATTTTCATCTTAAACATCGCAGTCATCCTAGCAAACAAATATGTGAAAGCGTTTAATGAATCAGACCGATTGAACGAGGAGCTTTCGCAAAAGAACGAATCCCTTGCGCGAGCGGATAAGATGAAGGATGAATTTCTCGCAAATACCTCGCATGAGCTGCGCACTCCTTTGAATGGAATTATTGGACTTGCGGAATCGAATTTCTTTGAGCCAACAAACACTCTACAAATTCAAAAGAACTCGGAAATGATAATATCAAGTGGTAGAAGACTTTCTTCTCTTGTGAATGATATTCTAGATTTCTCCAAATTGAAGAATGCAGAGATAGAGTTGAAGAACCAAGCTGTGGATACTCGTAAGATAGCTGAACTTGTTATCAGCCTATCTACTCCGCTTGCAAAAGCGAGAGGTCTTTCTCTTTCAATGGACATTCCAGAAGATTTACCACTTGCTAATGCAGATGAAGATAGATTGCAGCAAATTTTGATTAACCTCATTGGTAATGGAATTAAATTCACACATGAAGGAAGTGTAACCATAAGAGCTAATAGATTAGATAATGCCATTCAGATTTCCGTGCAGGATACTGGAATCGGTATTCCCAAAGAAAAACAATCCATTATCTTTGAAAGTTTCGAGCAAGCAGATGGCTCTATAGGTAGAGTCTACGGTGGAACTGGTCTAGGTTTGTCAATCGTGCGAAGTCTTGTGCGTCTGCATGGCTCGGAGGTGACTGTAGAAAGTGAGTTAGGGAAAGGTTCTACTTTTTCGTTTTATTTGCCTTTAGCCGCTACTGGTGAAGGTGTGGTTCGACAAGCTATAAAAGAACCAGTTACCAATATGTCATTCCCGAAATCTTCTGTCGGGAATCTCAACATCTTGAGACCCCCGACAGAAGATTTCGGGGGTGACAAACTCGTTGCTGTCGATGGAATACAATCTGCTAACTCGGCTAATATCCATTATGCCAATGAAACCGATGTATCCGACCCTCCTAAAAAAACCTTCCAGAACTTTACCGTCCTCGTTGTAGACGATGAGCCAATCAATGTAATGGTTTTAGAAAATCATCTAAAGGCTGTAGGCTTACAAGTAGAAACTGCTTCCGATGGATTTCAAGCACTTGAGAAAATGAAGACTATTCATCCACAATGTATCTTATTGGATTTGATGATGCCTAGAATGAGCGGTTTAGAGGTATTACGCGCTGTTCGTGAATCCTACCCTCCGACGATTCTACCGATTGTTATACTTTCAGCAAAGAACCAAGTCAATGATTTAGTTATCGCATTAGAAGCAGGGGCAAATGACTATTTAACAAAGCCATTCTCCAGAAATGAACTGCTTGCAAGACTTCAAGTGCATTTGGATTTACAAACATCTGTCCGAGAACAAATTAAGCAGTCGAATTCATTTGAACGATTTGTTCCATCTAAGTTTATAAATCTTTTAGATAAACAAAGTGTATCTGATGTGGAATTAGGCGATGCAAAGCTAAAAAATATGTCCGTGCTATTTACGGATATTCGTTCTTTTACTACTCTTTCTGAGCAGATGTCTGCCGAAGATAATTTTAAATTTTTAAATAGTTATTTAAAACGTATGGAACCTACAATTACCAACCAAGGAGGCTTCGTAGATAAATTTATTGGCGATGCAGTCATGGCATTATTTGAAGAGCATAGTAATGACTCCTCCGCCGATCGAGCATTATCCGCTGCAATGGAAATGAGACGTTCTCTAGCGGAGTTTAACATTCATAGAGCAAAATCAGGATATACCCCAATAGATATTGGAATCGGGATTAATTTTGGTAGCCTTGTTCTTGGAACAGTTGGAAGTTCTAATAGATTAAGCACAACCGTTATCGGAAATACCGTAAACCTTGCGGCTAGACTCGAAACATTAACTGCATTTTACAAGTCAGGAATTCTTATCAGTGACCATGTAGTAAAAGCCTTGAAAACATTGACTGAAACTGGAATGCGAGAAATTGGCTCTGTTCAAGTGAAGGGAAAAAAAGAAGCCGTTGGTATTTTCGAAGTATATGAAACTGACCGAGTTGATATTGCTGAATTAAAAGAAAAAACAAAGAGTCTTCTGATGCAAGGTATCATTCAATTCAAGATTGGCGAGTTTATAACAGCAATAGAATTATTTCAGGAAATGCTTTCTATTTATCCAGAAGACATTGTAGCAAAAACATATTTAAGTCGATGCAAGGAATTGGCAAATTCTCCGATTCCTGAAAATTGGCAAGGGATAATAGAGTTTAGCCATAAGTAACAAACTGTCTGAACTGTGATTTCCATGATTCATATAATTACGAGGATATGAAATAAAAAGTAACTCTTAGAACTAAATCATCCCAATCAAAATAATCACATAAATCATAGTTCAGACAATTTTTCCCCTCCCGTCAATGCAAACAATTCCTTCAACTCTTCATTAGAAAGTTCGGTAATCCATTTTTCGCCTTTGATGAGAGTTAAGTCGCTTAATGCACGTTTGCCTTGGATAATGGAGTTTATCTTTTCTTCAAAGGTGCCAAGGGTGATGAGGCGGTGGACTTGGACGTTTTTGGTTTGACCGATGCGATAGGCTCTATCGGTGGCTTGGTCTTCTACGGCTGGATTCCACCAGAGGTCATAGTGGATAACGTTTGTTGCTTCTACTAAGTTTAATCCTGTTCCTCCTGCCTTGAGGGAAATAAGGATTAGCTGCTTTGCAGGGTCTTTCTGGAAATTGGAAATGACTTTCTCTCGCTCTTTACGCAATAGTCCTCCGTGAAAGAAATCAGGCTGAATACCTAGATGCTTGTCTAAAATATCTAATAGAATTTCTGCCATCTCTGTGTATTGCGTGAATAGTATCGTCTTTTCGCCCGTCGGGAGGATATTCTGGAGTAGACTCACAAGTCTCTCTGATTTCCCAGAAAGATTTGGGTGATAGGCTTTCTTTTTTGTGAAATGAGAAGGATGATTGCAAATCTGCTTTAAGGCATTGATCATTTGAAATACTTTTCCGCGTCTAGAAATTCCTTGTAGTCGTTCTATAATATCCAAATTTTCTTTAAGTATCTTCTGGTAAATAACGATTTGCTCCTTAGAGAGATAACAGAATTCATCCTTTACGATTTTATCAGGGAGATCAGCGATGATCGACTTATCTGACTTTAGTCTACGAATCATGAAGGGAGAAGTAATCTTTTTAAATTCCTCTACCTTATGTTCGATTTGATACGATTCAATCGGCATCGCATACTCGGCGCGAAACCATTTGAGTGTTCCTAAAAAATCAGGATTTAAAAAATCAAAAATACTCCATAGCTCAGTGAGACGATTTTCGACAGGTGTGCCCGTCATCGCAATTCGATATTCACTCTTTAGTGATTTAATAGATTTTGTTTGATAGGTTGACGGATTCTTAATATTTTGCGCTTCATCAATTACGAGTAAAGTCCATTTTCGATTGGCAAAGAATTCTTCTCGAATGCGAACTAGATTGTAAGTAGTAATTACAATATCAATAGATTCAGTATAATGCCTATCGTCTCCGTGATAAATTTTCGCTTTGAGGCTAGGGGCAAATTTCTCTACTTCTCTCAGCCAATTTCCAAGTAGAGTCGTGGGACAGACAACTAAAACTTGATTAGTCAGTTTCCTTTCTTCTTTCAGCTTGAGAATAACAGCGATTACCTGTAGAGTCTTTCCGAGTCCCATATCGTCAGCAATACAGATTCCAAGCTTACTTTGAATTGTAGAATAAATCCATTCAAATCCTTTTAGCTGATATGGACGCATAATCGCATTTAACCCCTCTGGCAGTGAAGTATCTTCTGGCTTATAAAGCTTATTTATAAAGGCAGTTAGATTTTTGTCTAACTTTAATTCTTTGTCCTTGTATCTGCCTTTCATTGCGAAGTATAAGCATTGAGCGTTAGAGAGTCTTTCTTTTGAAGGATCTAGACTTGAAAAGACGCTAGTAATTTTTTCAGGAGTCATTAGAACAAATCGATCTCTATAGTATACTAATTTCCCCGCATTCTTAGAAAGCTCATCAAACTCTTTCGGGCTAATCACCATATTCCCCAATGAGATAACCGGATCGAATACAAATAAATCAGAAGCATCCATGTATTGAATTGTCTTAGGCGTGTTTCCGAAATAGCTTAAAGCAGGCTGTAAAATTTCTTTCAAATTATAAGGAAGACTAAACCCGATTCCCATTGACTCTAAAGTCTCTCTTTCTTGAATCAGAATTTTACTCATTCGATCCAAGTTTACGACTACTTCTTCTTTGCCTCTCTTATGTAAAAGTTGCACAAGTTCTGGAAGCTTCATCCCAATTTGAATTAGCTTTCGAAGTAAATCTATTTTTACATGACTCGTTGATTGTCCTAGAATGGATATAGACTCGGTTTCGTAAATTTCAGAAAAGGGAACGGGAATAGAGAGCGAGTCTTTCCTATTTTCAATGAATAACTTTAAACTAAACTTTAAATCATCTAGAATTTCTACAAGAATAATAGGAATAATCCCATTTTCACTCTCAAGATGACGATGGATGAAACTTACTAAGATTTGTTTTCTTATTTCTAAATAAACGCTTCTTTCTTTTTTGTTTTATAGGTCTTGGATTAAAAATAGGATCCCTATATCCGCGTAGTTCGAGTAGACCTAGAGGATTTTTATCTATATAATGCGATAGTTGAAATAGAACAGCGAAGTGGTGATTGCAAACTGACTCTGTCCTTGAACAAGAACAAGTAGAGGCTAATTCTTCTTTGTCGGGTAGAACAGGAATGCCTCTTTGTGTAAGTGTCTGGGTAATTCTAATTTGACTCTGCGATAAATCTGTATTTACACCTTCTTCTACTAAGCTCTCTACAACTCTTTGGATGATTAGAATTTCTTCTTCTGAGTATCGCTGGATTTCAAAATATATTTCATGCGGGGAACGGTTGTCTGCCTGCAATAGAGCAAAGATTTTATTTCCCGTAAAATCAATGCGAATGATAAACTCATCTCGATACTTGGGTCGATCAATCTGAACTATTTTGTCTCCATAATAAAGAGACTCGATGAGAGAGTTCCAGAGCTTACCCCAATATGTATTAGGAAAATTTTCTTCCATGGAAAAAATTCTTCCAAGGATAGAGTAGATGTCAAGGGGTTAGAAAAATTTTCTTTTTGGAATTACGCAGTAGCGCAGTTTTTTTTGAGAGGGAGGAGGGGACTCCGATGGAATTGCTCCATCGGAGAGTAAAATACTTATTTGCCGGAAGCTGCTTCTTTTGTTACATATGCTGCGATTTCGTTCTTTTGGATTTGTGTAGTTCCTTCAAAGATACAAAGAATCTTAGCATCGCGCATTAGTTTTTCAACTGGATATTCTTTGGTGTAACCATAACCACCGTAGATTTGAACTGCGTCTAACGCACATTTCATTGCACCTTCAGAAGTAAATGCTTTTGCGATAGCGGAGTATTTTGCAAGGTTAGGATCATTTGCATCAGACATACGAGCTGCACGATAGGTAATCTCACGACCAACTTCTACTGTGATAGACATGTCGGCTAACATGTGTTGCACTGCTTGGAATGTTCCGATTTTTTGACCGAATTGTTCTCTCTCTCTTGCATATTTTGCTGCGTAGTCCAAAGCTGCTTGACCAACACCAACACCCATTGCTGCAACGAATGGACGAGAAGCGTTTAATGTGAGTAATGCGTAAACAAATCCCATATTCTCACGTCCGATCAAGTTTTCTGCTGGAACTGCACAGTCTTCGAAAATGATTTGTCTTGTATCGGATGCACGGATACCTAGTTTGTCTTCTTTCTTTCCTACGATTAGACCTGGAGTGTTTCGAGGAACATAGAAGCAGCTAACACCGCGTGTTCCACGATTACGGTCAGTATAGGCAAATACAGTGTATGCGTCAGCGCTACCACCGCCGGTGATCCATTGTTTTGCTCCGTTGATAACATATTTATCGCCTTTCTTTTCTGCTTTTGTTACCATGCCAGGAACGTCAGATCCAGCACCAGGCTCAGAAAGACAAAAAGCAATTCCATGTTCTCCTGCAATCACAGGCTCTAGCCATTTTTTCTTTTGTGCATCAGTTCCACCTTTTAGGATTGGAAGTTGTCCAAGACCTGTGTAACCAAAACATAATGAAATACCAAGACAGCCGCGACTCATTTCTTCTGTAATAAGACACTGTTCAACAGAACCATAACCCATTCCACCAAATTCAACAGGAATTGTTAAGCCGTTGATTCCAAGCTCTCTTCTCATTCTATCAATGAGCTCTTTCGGATGTTCATTCTTTTCGTCGTAAAGATGCGCGACAGGTGTAATTTCCTTTCTTGTGAAATCTCTCACTAAGTCTCTGATTTGTATTTGATCTTCTGTAAAAGCTTGATACATAATTTTATTCCCTTGTTATTGGTAGTTTATTATAGTTTTTTTTTCCACCGACTTATCAGTCAGTGTCATATCCTATTATTTTGGGTTAGGATTTAAAATCAAATCTAATATTTCAAATCTTAGACCGATTGGTTCAAAAATGGAATGATTTATATCAGTGTTTACGCCGTAAACTTAGAATGGCAATTTGCAATTTGGGGATTTTTTGCCACGGAGGCACGGAGACACAGAGGGTTGTTGTAGGCGAAGTATATCTGCGTCACCTACGACAGTCATTAGGGAGAGCAGATTGCTGTTTGTCATCGGCGGTAATATTAGAAAATACCATTAAGTATTTGAATTGACATATTTGTATATTGAAATACTTAATGGTATTATGTATTCCGACATGCAAAGACGAGAACTCTTTCACTTCGTTTTCCTTGAACGATTCCTGAAAGCAACTGACCCGGGACTTTATTCAGTGAAAGGCGGGGTGAATCTACGATTCTTTCTAAAGAGTCCGAGGTATTCGGAAGATATGGACTTAGATGTGTTTGGTGGCGGTGTCGAAACGCTAAAGAAGAACGGTTATAAAATTTTAGAAGATGTTTCGTTTCATAAATATCTTGCAGCCTACGGGATCATCGGCGTGGAAATAGGAGATAAAGACAAAGCAAAGCACACTGACACAGTGCAGAGATTTAAAGTAAATCTGAAAACTATTTCGGGAGTAAAGCTTCCAACAAAAGTTGAATTTTCCAGAAGAAAAAAAGAAAAAGATTTTGTGAAAATGGAAAAAATAGATTCCGAAATCGCAAAGGTTTATAACAAGATTGGATTTCTTTGTCCACACTATCCAGCAGATGCTGCTGTGTTACAAAAGATCCAAGCTCTTGCAGGAAGATCCGAAACACAAGCGCGTGATTTATTTGATTTAGATATTTTACATTCAGAGAACCAATTAAATCAGAGGTTTATTCAAGGTAACCTTACATCTGACTTACTAAATTCTGCAATCGAAAAAGCAGAGACTATTACACACGAAGATTTCAAAGGACAAGTGTTTGAATATATTTTAGAAGAAAAAAGAGATTTGTATTCAGGGAAAAAAAATTGGGAACGTTTACGAGCTAATGTTTTAGGATTTCTAAATGAATTTATATAAATATAAAATACTACAATCGAGCCCTATTTTTACCACTAGGGACTTTTCTTTACAGACCGGAATTTCCAGCAGTTCGGCAGCTAGACTACTCACGCGCATTACTAACGAAAAAGAAGTAATCCGTGTGACTCGCGGCTTATGGACGTTTGCCAAAGAAAATGAAGTGCATCCCTTTTCTCTCACTCCTTATCTTTTAGGAAATGAGCATGGGTATATATCTCTATTAACCGCTCTTCATATACATGGAATTCTGTCTCAAATTCCAACGCGAACACAAGTTGTGACAACGGCTCATTCTAGAGTCGTAAAAACAAAACTTGGAGTATTTGAATTTTTCCAAATGAAACCGGAGATGATGCTCGATGGAGTAGTCTGGTCTGATACGAAACTTCCTTTTCGAATGGCTACACCTGAGAAAGCGCTCTTAGATGTTTTATATTTAAGCACGAGAAAAGGAAAACGTTTTTCTTCTCTACCCGAATTAGATTTAAAAGAATCTGGATTTAACAAAAATGTATTCTTTCGATTGTTAAACAATCAAAAATTTCCCATTCCGATCCATCGAGCTATTTTGGAAAGATTTGAAGCTATTTGTGAAATGGGGAATTCCTAATCGGATGGATAACGAGCGTATACCTCTTGATGGAAGACTTCTAAAACAAGTCGATCCGTTTAATTCATCGTTGACTGTGAAGAGGCTAATACTGTGTATATGCTTTGTATAAGCTGCGTATAAGATGACGTTTTACCAAATATAGGTTAGCTATGGGTTCAAAGATATACTCAATATAGGTTCCCTATGCCCCCTTAACCCATATTTGAAGTATTAGGGAACCCATTCCTACCCTATGTTATGTGCATCGTCTTCTTATACGATGGTAAAAGGAAACTACTTTTCTACTTTTCATTTCAAACCATTCGTCCATTAGTGGTGAAAAAGCTAGGAGCTTCCGATATTTATAGCAATGGAATCTAATTTCAAGCCAAAGCCAATTCTCAATCGAAATGAGTTAAAGCAAATCAAGCAATCTAGGACTCGTGTAGAGGGCAAGAAAGTTATCACGGATGATGTGCGAAAATTAAAATCGCTTAAGGTGACACCGGATTTAGCCCCGGATGAGCAAATCAATTATTACAAAGAGCCTATTTGGATTGAATACTATATTCCGAAAGAGTCTAGGTTCGCTCTTGAAACAAAATATCTCTTTATTCTTTTGATACCCCCAACGCCTAGACCGGATATTGATAAAATTCTAATTCAGGCACAGAAAGAAGATACTTTTATCAATCTATTAGAACTTTCCAATTCTAAGGAGCCATATGCGGAGGTAATCAAAAAATCTTACCGTCATGTCGAATCCATCCTAGATACCATTTCTGACAACTTAGAGCAATACGAGGAAAGCAAGAACGCCGAATTTCTTAAAATTCCAGTCTATTTAACAGAAACTCTTATGCTATCAGAGCCAACCCTTGCTACGCTTGAAGTATTGGGCGAATACTCAATACATAATCTAATTTGGCTCATTAAAAAACTAAATCGGGGAAATGTGACTTTTTCTCTAGAAGACAGAACGATTGCCCTTTTAATAAAGAGACGTAACGAATTTTTTGAAGAAAAAGATTTTCCTGTAGACGACGATTTCGAATTATTGTCTGCTTTATTTTTTGAACAAGCCTATCCGCATCGTGGAGCAGAAGAGCTTGATGCGCAAGATTTTCTTTTAGATTAACTTTTTCATCGTTACCTAACTCTAATTATTGCGATTTTTTTTAAATTAAATGAATCTTATTGTTGATTTTTAAAAAGCGTATGCAATAATCTGCCTCTGTCTTTTACGCTTAAGGCTTTTGGAGAAATAAAATGACTTTTTTTCATTCTGTTTATGATGCTATCTATTTAAACTATCTTTCCTTTGGAACTTTACTCAGTTTTATTTTTACAATCTTACTCGGTATCTATTTAGTAACTTTACCGGGCAAATCTAAAAGCACTTTCCACCTTGGTCTTGGTTTTTTCTTCATGGGTCTCATGAATTTATCATATGTAATGGCAGCAATGATCTATTTGCCATTTGCCGCTTTTCATAGATGGGGCTCTGTGGGGTTTATTCTTCCGGCTATTCTACATTTGACGCAGTGGCTTTTTTATTTTCCAGAAGACAATTATCCTAGAGTTCGAAAAATCTTCCAATATACACAATGGATTTTAGCTTTTATAGTAGAAGGAGTTTTTATCTATGCAAGCTTACACTCTAACACAAAATTTCATTTTACAGGTCATTATTGGGATTTTGATTCAGAATGGGTAAGTAAGATCGTTGGTATCGTAATCTTTGGATACATTATAACATTTGCGTTAGTTGGCATTGTAAAAACATTTCTTTTAAAAACGGAAGAGCGCTGGGCGTTATTGCAAGTAACCATTGCCATTTTAATTGCTTCGATTGTTCCAGCCTTCATGAATATTTTAAGTAGAGATGGAATTTTAGATAGAGGAGTATTTCTTACTTCTTTTGTATTATTTACTGTCTTTGGATTTTTCTTTGTAGTAATCATATTCATCAATGAAACAAAAGACCGCACATCTTTCATGGCAAAGATTGTAGGAGTAACAATGGTTAGCTTCTTACTCTTAATGCAGGGAATGAGTTTTGTTACAATGAAAGATAAAGAAGTTGAGTATGATGCGATCCGAGTGGAAAATTTAGAAAGGTATTTAGAAGGCGGGCATCGTCATGCAGATATGCAATATGTTTTGGAGTTATCAAAAGATTCTGGAGAGATTAATAAAATAGACTATGAAGATGCAGATAATTTAGATATGCCTCTCATACGAGAAGACTTTTTAAATAGCATTGTTTATGAAGAAATAATGGAATTACCAATCGAAAATTTTCAAAATAATATTAAAACATTACTTTCTACAACCCATGAAGAATTTGGTGGGTATAAGAACTCAATTTTAGATTTTGTTGAAGAGCATAGAGGATTAAGCAATGAAGAAATGAAATCACAGTTGATTCCTTTCTTTGAAAAATTAAACAAGACAGCGTTTGTTGGGATCACAAAACTAGACACGTTTTCAGATAAAGATTTTTGTAGCGAAACAGTTAAGTATCTGAATAAAAGCAAGGATTTGGCTAGCTTTAGAGATGTAATCTTTGTTCATTTACAAGACTGCAACTGGAATAGAAGTTATCTAGAACCGTATAAATTAAAAAAAGAAATCAACAAATACCTGAGATATTTTAAGCCAACTCTCACAAGGCATTATAGAAAGAGTCTCGATGGTGGCAAACACTACGTATCCTATATCAAATACAACTCAACAAAGAAAAATGTAACTGAAGTCGGCTTTTCTTATCTGGCTTATCGTAAGTATATGCACCCTGCTGCAAGATCGCAGATTATAATTCTTTTTGTCGTTTTATTCATTGTATTGGGTGCATTCCCGTTATTCTTTAAAGGAAGTTTAATGAATCCACTGATGAGTCTATTGCGTGGTGTGGCTAAAGTCAACTCCGGTAACTTAGATGTAGTCGTAAGTGTTAAAGTGCAAGACGAAATTGGGTTTCTTTCCCAGTCCTTCAATTCGATGGTTGACTCTATTAAACAAGCTCGAAAAGAATTGCAAGATTATGCAGACAATCTAGAAGAAAAAGTAAAAGAACGAACCAAAGAAGTGCAAGAGAAAATGGAAGAAGTTCAAAAACTTAAAATTCAACAAGACGGTGATTACTTCTTAACTTCTCTTCTCGCTAAACCTTTATTCTTTAACGCGAACAAATCAAAGTTAGTCACGACTGAATTCATAATTCATCAAAAAAAGAAATTTGAATTTAGAAATAAAACAGCCGACTTAGGCGGAGATATTTGTATCACTGGAAATTTGAAATTTGGGACGCCTGATAATTTTAGACGATATACGCTAGCCATGAACGGAGATGCAATGGGTAAATCTATGCAAGGAGCAGGAGGCTCTCTTGTGATGGGTGTCGTCATGAATTCTATTATGGCAAGGTCTGCGGCAAACAAAAGAATCTTAGAGCTTTCTCCAGAACAGTGGCTAACGGACGTTTATCATGAAGTCAATTCTGTATTTAAGTCTTTTAATGGAACAATGGTATTATCCGCTACCGTTCTAATGATAGACGATGAGAGTGGAGAAATGCTTTACTGGAATGCAGAGCATCCTTTTACCATTCTATACAGAGATGAAAAAGCAAACTTCATTGAAGATGGATTAAAACTTAGAAAATTGGGTTTAGATTCTGAATATGAATTTGCAGTGTATAAGTTTCAGCTTGTGCCCGGCGATATAATCATATTAGCCTCTGACGGAAGAGATGATATTGATATGACTCCGCATGAGCCAGTTAGAACAATCAACGACGATGAGTTTATGATTCTTTCTATTGTGGACGAGGCAAAATGCTCTATTCATGAAATAGAAAGGCTTCTGCATACAAAAGGTGATTTGACGGATGATCTTTCTATCTTACGAATTGATTATAAAATGAATGTAGCCGAAGAAACACATAGTTCTGATTCCATCGCACCCTCTTTTGAAGAAAGAGAAATTAGTAATGAAATCAATGTAAATGAAATCTATATGCAAAGTAAAAAGCTTTATCAAACTGGAGATATCGAGAAAGCAATCGACTTGCTTGCCAATGCTTATGCGGTCGAGCAGAATAATCAAAAATTAAATAAACTTCTTGGTTTACTTAGTCTAAAAGGAAAAGACTATGATACCGCAATAAAAGTTTTAAGTCAGTATTTGAGTCAAGACCCTGATACCGACGAAATCTGGTATTACCTTTCCATTGCCCAAAAGAAAATGGGAAATTACCTTTCGTCTTTAGAAGCAGCAAAGAAAGTCTATGAGCTTCAGCCAAATAATATTAACAATTTGGTTAACCTTTCTGATTTGCATAGACTCAATGGAAATTATATCGAAGCAAAAACTTTTTCCGAGAAAGTAATCGCAATAGACTCCGAAAATAAGAATGCTAAGAAACTTTTAAATGTTTTAAATAGTATGAATAATTGATTTTGATAAAATTTAAGGAAAAAGAATAAATGACCTGGCTAAATGTATCCTACCATTCTATCGGTGTTTTTATCACCTTTCTTATCCAGTGTATTTTGAGTTTATTTTTATTAACCCAAAAAAACAAAACTGTTCCAACATGGGGCTTATGGGGAATGTTTACGGGCTTTGCGTTTATGCTTTTCGGGTATTTTATGGCTTATACTGTGAGCGATTCCTGGGGGGCTTATCACCGTTATTTTACCATGATAGCTTTGTTTGGAAATTCTGGATTAATTGTTTTTTCCTATTTTTATCCAAAACTAGACAATCCGAGAGAAGCTAAAATTATTATACCTCTATGGTTTGTTGTTATTGCACTAGCTTACTTTGAGTTTATTTTTAGCACTCAAAAAATGGAAAAAGTATTTAACTTTACGGCTCATTTTTACACATTTGACTACGGCGCGAGAACGGCAGTTATTATTCTATTGTCTCAACTCTGGCCTATTTCGGTTTTAATAAGAAAGACAATTTTTTATTCTGATTACAATGGAATGTTTTCTGTTTGGTTAAGAAAGCCAGAAAAGTTTTTTTTGTATCCTCGGTTTTATTTTACACGCTTCATAGTAGGTTGGATTAAATTCTTTAATCCTAAAGGAAAAAAAGCAACTGCGATAAAAAGCTTTGTTAATTCTTTTTTGCTTCTTTTAATTATTGCAGTTTCAAACTTATTGAATAAATCGGGAATCCTCTCTTACGAATTATACGCACTTATCTATGCGAATGTAACTTTGGTAATTTGTTTTTCCATCATTGTCATCTTTATAAATAATTCACCGGAACCAACGACTTTCATGGTAAAGTTAGTTGGTATTAGCCTTGTTACTGTTTTATTAGTGCTAGGTTTTGTAGGCAATTTAACATTATCCTTAAGTGAAGAAGACTATGATAACCAAAGACGTGCACAAATTTTAGGATCCAAGCATTCCATTCTAGATAGAAAATATGATGAATTACCCGATGAAATTGAATATGTATTGTTAAAGCCTGCAATGGCTGATGTATTCGATAAGAGCTTCACGATTGAATTTATTAAGAAGCCCGATGTTTTAAATGCGCAAGGAATTAACCAGGGTGCAGATAGATTTAAAGAAGTTGCTTTAAAGGAAACTCTTACAAAGGTAATGAAAGAAAATAAGCGGGATATTCATAAAGATAAACCGACTGAGGAAGAATACGATGAGGCTTTAGTGAGATATAAAAAATCTCGCCAATATGAAAATCTAGCTAACGAAAATCTAGTAAAAGAAAACTCACCTATAATGAAACGTCTTTATCGCGATGCAGGTTCCCTTTATACTCATTTTGACTTTGTAAAGGACAATGTCAGATATGAAGTGGGATTCTCTTATGCTGAATACAGAAATCATACTCACCACAATGCTGTGCGGCTAATCTATATTATCTTGGTTACAACGTTTATCATTTTACTTCTTTTCCCAAAATTCTTTCATTCAAGTCTAGTAAAACCATTGAACGATTTACTAGAAGGTGTTACAAAAGTAAATGAAGGAAATCTAGACATAGAAGTTCCAATCAAAGTGCAAGACGAGATTGGTTTTCTATCAGAATCTTTCAATTCTATGGTTGCTTCTATTAAACAGGCAAGAAGGGAATTACAAGATTATGCTGAAAACTTAGAGGAAAAAGTTAAAGAGCGCACAAAAGAAGTGCAAGAGAAAATGGAAGAAGTGCAAAAGTTGAAGATTCAACAAGATGGTGATTACTTTTTAACATCCCTTTTAGCTAAACCACTTTTCTTTAATGCAAATAGATCAAAAGCAGTTACCACAGATTTCTTAATTCATCAGAAGAAAAAATTTGAATTCAGAAATAAAGCTGCTGATTTAGGTGGAGATATTTGTATCACTGGAAATTTAAAACTAGGAAAGCCTGATAATTACAATGTTTATACGATGGCAATGAATGGCGATGCAATGGGTAAGTCCATGCAAGGTGCTGGAGGCTCTCTTGTGATGGGCGTTGTGATTAATGCAATCATGTCTAGATCTGCATCAAACAAAAGAGTCTTAGATGTAACACCAGAACAGTGGCTAACAGAACTTTACCGTGAAGTAGATGCTGTATTCAAATCCTTCAACGGAACAATGGTAATCTCTGCTACGATCTTACTCATCGAAGAAAAAACGGGAGAGATGTATTATTTTAACGCAGAACATCCCGCCATGATTCTTTATAGAGATGCTTGTGCAAGTTTCATAGAGCAGGAACTTCTACTCAGAAAATTTGGTCAGGAATCGGAATTTCCTTTTCAAGTTTATCGCTTTCAATTATTGCCTGAAGATGTAATCATACTTGGCTCGGATGGAAGGGATGATATTGATTTAACTCCGAATGAACCTATTAGAACAATTAATGAAGATGAAACTGCTATCCTTGGGATAGTGGAAGAAGCAAAAGGTGATATCCACGAAATAGAAAGTATGATTAAAAATCGTGGCGCGATTACTGATGATTTGTCTTTCTTACGCGTTGAATTTCAGCCTATAGCAGTAAGTGAAAATGCGCAGCAGGATTTAATACAGCCAATAACCGCAAAAATCGAAGAACAAGAAATTGAAATTAGAGAAGACGCTGATTTACAAATTGATGTGACTGAAGTATATCAACAAAGTAAACGTCTCTATCAAGAAGGACATATCAACAAGGCTTTGGAAGTCTTAATGAATGCTTACTCTGTTGAGCAAAACAATCAAAAGTTAAATAAACTCCTTGGACTTATTAGTTTCAAAGGAAAAGATTATGCAACAGCTATTGATGTTCTCAGTAGATATTTGCAAATGGATCCTGATACGGAAGAGATGTGGTATTATCTATCTCTGTCACAAAAGAAAATGGGAAATTACTTGGCATCTCTAGACGCATCTAGAAAAGTTTATGAGCTTCATCCGGACAATGTAAATAATCTAATCAACCTTTCCGATCTTTACCGGCTAACTGGTCATTTTGCAGAAGCAAGAGAGTATTCAGAAAAAGCATTGTCCCTTGATCCGAACAATCAAAATGCTAAGAAGATTTTAAATTTCCTAGGAAATGTTTAGTTTTGCTCGTCGATAAAGATTGTGGAATACAACTACAAACAGTTGATTCCACAAATACATATTGCAAGAAGAAGGAAATTCCCGTTGGTTACTGGGTATTAGCCGAAGAGCAAACGGCAGGACGCGGTAGGCATGGTAGGCAATGGCTCTCTCAAGGAGAAGAAAAGATTTTCTTCTCTGCAAAATTCAATATAGTAGGGGCTAATTTCTCTATTCCACTACTGTCGTTATTTATTGGAAGTGCTGTCTTGAAGACTTTGCTTAAACATTTTCCAAAGCTCGCAGATACACTCACATTGAAATGGCCTAATGATATATACCTAGAAAATAAAAAAGTCTCTGGTATACTCATTGAATCGGAATATATTGATTCTAAATCTACATTCATTGCAGGCGTAGGAGTTAATCTTTATGGAAAAGAAAAACTTTCCACAAGCGATTACCTAAGCGAAACCGCAATAGGCAAAGAACAAAAGAAAAACATCATTGATTCATTGATTGCATTTATCAATGAAATAGAATTTATCCTACTCGATACTGAGTTAATACAAAAAGAACTTGATTGGATTTATAGTCATTCACTCCTTAAGAATAAAAAAATCGAAACAACACAGAATGAAGAAAAATTCTGTGGAATTGTAATCGGTTACGATAGAAATGGTTTCTTAATCGTTAAAAAGGATGATGGAGTTACGGTTTCAGTAATAGATACAGGGCCGGATTTCAGGGTAGTTTAAATTATGGCGAAAGATATGTTACTCGTTATAGATGTTGGAAATACAAACACAGTGTTCGGAGTATTTTACAACGGGGAAGAAGAGCCTAAGTTTCACAAAAGAACTGTTACACGAAGAGACCGAACCTCAGATGAGTTGGGTGTATTTCTAAAAGGCTTTTTCAAAGAGGAAAACATTGACTCAAGTAATATTAGTCATGCCATCTACTCAAGTGTTGTTCCGGGATTCAATCCTATCGTTTCTAGAATGCTAGAAGATTGGTTTAAGGTTGATCCTATTAATGTAACGGTTAATACGAAGTTGCCTTTTACGATTACTTATCCCCGTCCCTTCGAGATTGGCGCAGATAGATTAGTAAATACTGCCGCTGTTGTTAAACTTTATGGCGGAAGAAAAATCATCATCGATATGGGAACTGCAACTACCTTCTGCGTTCTGAATGAAAAGAATGAATATGTAGGAGGGCTCATTGCTCCGGGACTCAAGATTGCAATGGACTCTCTGATTCGTAATACTGCGCAACTACCGCCTATCGTATTTCAAACTCCCAAAAAAGTTCTGGGCGACTCTACCATTGAATCCTTACAATCTGGATTTTATTACGGATGGGTTGGACTACTCGAAGGAATCATCAAAGAAATTAAGTATGAATATGGCGAAGACTACAAAGTGATCGGCACTGGTGGGCTAATCACAACTATCCACAACTCACGAAAAGGTTTACTCGATACAGTGGATCCGCTTCTTACACTTAAAGGCTTGAAGATTTTGTTTGAAATGAATCGGTAATTAAGAAGGCTTCTGCAAAGTAGCCTGCATCGTAGTTTCTTTATTTTCAGCACGACGCATTTTAACATCTACTTCTAGAGACTGCCTTCCTGATCCTTTGAACGTTCCGCGAACCGGCGAAACATCATGAAAGTCACGACCGATAGCTACACGCATATGCTTTTCTGAGGATATCATGTTGTTAGTCGGATCTACACCAAACCAAGAGAACTCAGGAATATATACGTCCAGCCAAGCATGGCTTTGCTCTGCTCCAACCATCTCTGGCATTTTAGAATTTGGGTCATAGCTTTCGATATAACCACTAACGTATCGTGCCGCAACACCAACACTGCGAAGTGCGGCAATCATTGTATGAGCAAAGTCCTGGCAAACACCCATTCGCTTCTGAATGACTTCATCAATTGGGGTATTGATATTAGTCGAGCCTGTTTTATATTTAAAATGCTTTGTGAATACTTCATTTAAATCCATAATTGCTTCTGCAAGTCTTCTATCTGGATCTAAAATCTTACGTGCAAAGTTTCTTACTTCTTGGGTGATAGGAACAAACGATGAAGTGTTAATGAAATCATAAAACTCTAATTGGTATCTATCAAACCAATCGCGTGCATCTTTTATTTTCATTAAAGAATTTAATGGTTCATGAGAAGGGGCAAACAGTGTAACGTCGCTCTTGGCAACAATTTCAAGATAACTATGGCGAAATGGAACGGAGAACTCGTGAACTAGATTTCCAAAATAATCTCTATGCGAATAAGTCGGAACATCTGGGTTCAATTCTAGCCAATGAGCATTTACGCTCTGACATAGAGTTTCAAGTGGAGAAATTTTAATCTGCGAATAAGACTCCGAAGCCTCATAATCGTAGGAATATTTTGTTGTGTGAATGATTGTGTATCTCTGGGTCATTGTTTCACCGTAAATGGAGTTGGAGAAGATATATTGCTATATCTATCCATAATTTTGTTTCCCAGAAGTTCAATTCCGGCTTTTAAATGAGCTGCCCAATATCCAGGCTTCACTTCATCCTTTGCATATAAAAAATGCTCTTGCTTTTTAATTTTCTTTTCTGCTTCGTGCGTTTTACTCAGATTATCCTTTAGGTCAAATGAAAAGGCTCGACTGATTAAAATATCACAAATATATTCTGGGGTTTCTTCTTCTGGAATTGTAATAAGGGAATCATTTCCTATTGTATTTAAAATAGATTTAATTTTATCTAAAGAGTTTACAAGTGAATTATTAAATCCTTTATCCGTAATCATCATCTTGTAAGCAAGATAAGGATCAAAGATGGATTGATAGTTCCATTGGTATGCTTCATATGTATTTAGAATTTTCAAAATCACAATAATGAAAGGTTGTAGATTTGGAACTTCTGCATCACTCTGCGTTGCCTTTACTAAGAATTGTAGAGTAGATTTGATAACAGTCACAATATAACTGCAATGCTCAATGTATCTACCAAGTTGAATGAATTGTAAAATATCTTGTCTAGAAAAAGTATCTAGCGATGCACCGTAGAATGATTGCGAGTAGTGGACAACACCGACTAGCCATTCAGACAAATCATCCACGCTGATATTTTGATTACTACTATTCTCGCTACCGGGTAGTTCAGATAAATACTCTAATAACTTTTTAAGAGAAACCCACATATCGTTGGAAAGATAATTTTGAATTTCACGCGCATTGTTCATCGCATAATTCATATTAGACCGAACGGAATATGGATTCTTGCTATCAGCAACTGCATGTTTAAAAAAGCTAACATGCCAGGGCTCTGTAGATTTGAAAAGTTTCTTAACAGGAGAACCCGTTAGGCGCGATAGTGTCTTAATTAAAGACGTATAAGAGGGATCCTCACTACCGAGTAAAATGTCAATCTCAGATGAATAAGCAACCTGTAAAACATTGGCTGTAGTGTATCCGCGATTTATATAACGACCAAGCCAGAATAAACTTTCAGCCACACGACTCAGAATTAAACTTTTAGAAATACGATTTGGGAAAAGAACTTCGTTTCTCTTGTGGACAACATCATTTTTCCCCATAACCCATGTATCCTTGCTTCCTCCGCCCATAGCATTGCATACCATGAGAGACGATTCTTCTCTAGAAACACGCGTAAGGGCGCAATTACTCAAATGAAAAGAATGACCTAGAAAAGAATAGAAGCGAGTTTCCACATAACGCTCTTTGAATCCTCCATCGGGAGTAAATACTTTTCCCTTGGAAAGAGGAATTAATTCCTGTGCAACATATTCAAATGGATTCTTTAAAACTTTTTGTTTCATCTCATCGATTTGGGATTTAGTAGACTCTCGACCGATTAATATGCCGAAACCGCCAGTGCCTTGCTTTGGCTTGATAACATAGTGATCAATATGGGCAAATACATGGTTGATATATTTTTCTTCGAATAATAAAGAAGTTGTAACAGATCGTAAGATTGGCTCTTCGGAAAGATAAAAACGAATGATCTCGTCGCTAAATGGAAGCAAACACTTCGAACTCGCAACACCACTTCCAATTGCATTAGCAACTGTAACATTGCCATAACGCACACAAGAAAAAAGTCCTGGAACACCGAGCACACTGTCTTGATAAAAACTAACTGGATCAATGTAATAATCTTGAATTCTTCTATAGATAACGTCTATTCGTGATAAGCCGTAGACGGTTTTCATGAACACATGATTGTCTTTTACAATTAAATCTTTTGGAAGAACGAGCGGTATACCCATCTTACTCGCAAGTAGTTCATGCTCACTATAAGCTTCGTTATAAATACCGGGAGAAAGTAAAACAACCATTGGGTTATTGTCTTGCTTGGGTGCGCATTCTTTTAAGATGCTCAGCATAACAGGCGTTGTATCCCAAATTTGTTTGATAGATGTTTTCTCAAATATATTTGGAAATTGTTGACGCAGCACTTGACGGTTCGTCATCGCATAACTAATTCCACTTGGAATTGTAACGTTATCATCTATGATTTGAAAATTACCATCTGAATTGCGAACAATATCAAAAGCCCCAATATGCAAATAAATATCATGCGGAACTTTTACTCCCTGACAGTCGCGTAAATAATTAGGATCACCCAGGATAATTTCCTTTGGAATTCGTTTCTCTTTTAGAATTTTTCTATCTGAGTAAATATCCAAAAGAAATTTATTCAGAGCGAGTAATCGTTGTTTAACTCCTTTCTCAACAATCGCAAACTCGGCTTCGTTGATGATATGAGGAATTAAATCGAGATACCAGGGGCGCTCTACATAATTTCCTTTTCTGCTTTCACCGAATGTAATACCTTGCTCTTTTAAAACAAATTCAATTCTTTTGTTAATAGACCGAAGACGATCTACACTTTGTGATTCAAGCATAGGAAGTATTTCTGAATATTCTGGTCGATACTTCGAGCTAGAATCTTTCGGTCTTACTTCACTGAAAGATTCCTTAGGCTTACGATTTAAAGAGAAAGAATTGGATTGTTCTAAGTTGGTTTGTAGATTCATTTGATTGTAATTGGATTATGATTGAGTGTATTTGTTCTACCTAAAGTATAAGACTGAGAAATTGCTTCAAAAATATAATACTTAGCAAGACTAATTGATTCAACTAAACTCATGCCCTTCGCCAAATTAGAAGTAATCGCCGCAGAATAAGTGCAACCTGTTCCATGAGGATTAAATTCTTTTACAAACTTAGAGCTGAGTGGATACATAGTCTTTCCATTAAAAAAGAAATCTACCGCATACTCGGAATTACCCAGATGTCCTCCTTTTAAAAGAACGGGAACACCATAAGAGTCAAAAAGTTTTCTTGTACCACTTTCCATTTCTTTCTCAGAAGAAATTTTCTCATTAATTAAAATTCCTCCTTCGTCAAGATTAGGAGTAAACAACGATGCAATAGGTATAAGGTTTTTTTTCATTGATTCAATTGCATCGTCTTTCAAAAGTTTAGCACCACTAGTCGCAACCATGACAGGATCAACAACGATTTTGTAATCGTTGCCTTTAAAAAAACTAGCAACAGTATCAATGATTTCTTTAGAGAAAAGCATTCCAGTCTTAACTGCGGCTACTGGAAAGTAACCGGTAACTGCTTTAAGTTGTTTTTCTACCATATCAGTGGATATTTCTTGTATGCCACTAACTCCACCGGGATTTTGTGCTGTTATACAGGTGAGAACTGAGGTTCCGAAAACAGAATGGGTCAGAAAAGTTTTTAAGTCTGCTTGTATTCCAGCGCCTCCACCAGAATCAGAGCCTGCGATTGTTAATGCAATAGGGTAATCATTCATTTTTTTTGCAACCAGCCATAACGGGATAAGTCAATTTGTGCTACAACATTAAACACAATCCCTTCTTGTTCAAGCAGTTTTCTTTGTAAGTTTGCACGAATTGTGTCCCCTTTAAAAGAAATTTCACCTTTTGCATTGATGACTCTCTGCCAGGGAACTGCCTGAAGATCGTCCTTTTTCAAAGCATTCAAGGCATAGCCGACCGCTCTTGCTGCCCTAGGTGAGCCTAAAATATTTGCAATCTGTCCATAGGTTACAACTTTGCCTTTAGGAATTTTTTTCACTGCTTCATAAACCTTTGCATAAAAGGATTCTTTAAGTGGAGCAGAAATTTTCTTTTTCACAAGAATAGTTATGCAATTTGCAAACCAATTGTCATTAAAAAAAATTTTCTGGGCGTTGCGGCGAAAGCAATCGTCGTAGGGAACGGTTTGAAACCGTTCCCTACATAGCACAATCGCCGCCGCGCTCTCACTCTGGTCAATTATTTGCAAGCGATAAGCACCAAATAACGAACACAGTAAAAACGTAAAATTTATCGAACCAAGCAAATAATTGACCCCGTTCGATCGCTAACGCTACAGGTCGGAAAATTCTTTACTTCTTCAAAACTAAAACAAGTTCTTTTGAGAATTGTTTAATGTCCGGCTCATCGATATTAGCCGTTCGAGTGCCTCCGTTTGGTCAATGAAAGGTGATTATTCAAATTGGTTGCAATAACCCCTAATTACTTTCCGAAACTATAATATCCATTTGTTGTAGTGTTGATGGAGTTGAAACAAAGCCTAGTGTTAACATTGCAATTAGGAAAGATTCAGGAAATATTTCCAGTTTGTCCTTTAGTTTAATTTTTATTTCAGTTACTTTTTTTGTTTTGATTATAATTGGATCACATCTAAATTCCAGGCGCCAAAAATCAATCTTCTTAGAGCAGTTTCCCATAGAGTCAATTTGGATTTCTTTCGAATCATTTGCCGTAAAGTAAGCGTTAGCTTTTTTTTCTATTCGCCATGATGGAACTTCAATTTTCAAATAAATAGTATAGAATCCATCAGAAAGCAAAGCAGATACAGTCTTATTCGCGACCAACCTTCCGAAAGACACGTTTTGAATTTCCCAACAATCATTGAATTCAACAAATGTCTTTGAAATGCAAAGATTAACATTTATTTCCTCTTTGTTTGGTAACTCGGTATTATCCAACACCAAAGATAAAGTTCCTTGTGATTTTACATCTACCTTTAATGAATCAATATTTGGAGGATTTATTTTTAAATATTTCGGTTCTATTGTTTTGCATTGTGAATAAATAAAAGAAAATATTAGAATAATAATTATGATTTGTTTATTGCTTTGATTTAACTTTGAAGCCCATTTAAAATTCATAATTCAACATTCATAATTTTAGAAACTACTTCACGCGAATGAGCACATCTTCTTGTCTCACTAAATCACCTGGCTTGCAGCAAATCTCAGTTATCTCACAGTCTTTGTGGGATTTGATTGCGTTTTCCATTTTCATGGCTTCTACGATAGCGAGAGTGTCGCCTGCTTTGACTAAGTCTTTTTCTTTTACAAAAATCTGGATGACCTTTCCGGGCATTGGGCTTGTGAAAGAGTTAGAGTTATTAACCGCACTCGAAGAAGCCTGTTGTTCTGTTTTAAAGACAAAAGATTCGCCTTTGTAGTGGATAAATGTTCTTAGCCCATACTGGAAAAATAAAATAGCATCGTTAGTAGAGGTTACAAAGCGATTCCCATTCATGCTTTTAGGAATTAGGATTTCTTTTTCGGTTGAATTTGTCTTGTTAGAAATAGTAGTTCGTATTCTAAAATGATTTTCTTCTTCTAAATAGGAAAGAATGCTAACATCATACAAACTATTTTTATACTTTAACTTCGCATTCGCATTTAACAAATCTTTTGAAACTTCTATTGTGACGCGTTTAGCTGGACTGAGTTTATTGTCCCAGAATTGAAAACCGGATAGTTTTTCATGGACAGATTCGGATTTGAAAAGTAGGTTATTGATTGCAAGCGCATAACTAGCTATTTCGTCTGTGAAAGAATTCTCGATCTTTTGGTCTTTGAGATATTTATCAATGAAGCCAGTATTTAAATTTCCGTTTCGGAATTCTTCATGGGAAAGAATTGTTTTAAGATAGGAAATATTTGTCGTTATTCCAAATAAAACAAATCTATCCAACGCAGAAATTAGATTATCAATGCAGGTCTTTCTATCATTTGCGGTTACTATCAATTTGGCGATCATTGGATCATAGTAAATTGTAACTTCAGAGCCTTGCTCTATTCCAGAATCAAGTCGAACTCCCTCGCCAGTAGGATTTTCTAAGAATAAAATTCTACCAGTAGACGGCAGGAAATTATTCTCCGGGTCTTCCGCATAAATTCTTACTTCGATGGAATGTTTGCCTAAAAGTTTAGGCTCAATATTTATGGATTCGCCTTCTGCAATTTTTATTTGCAATTCGACAAGATCAATTCCTGTTACCATCTCTGTAACAGGGTGCTCTACTTGAAGACGGGTATTCATCTCCATAAAATAGAATTCACCTTTGTCACTGACTATAAATTCTACAGTGCCTGCGCCTACATAAGAGATGGATTTTACAACTTGAACAGCCACTTCGCCCATTTTCTTGCGTAGCGCATTATCAAGATTAAACGCTGGAGCTTCTTCAATAATCTTTTGGTGTCTTCTCTGAATGGAACAATCTCTTTCAAATATATGAACGGCATTGCCTTGTTTGTCTCCGAATACTTGAAATTCAATATGTCTCGGATTAGTTACAAATTTTTCAAGAAATACAGTATCATTTGCAAAGAAATTCTTTGCTTCTCTTTTGGCAGAGTGAAGACTTTCTGTGAAATCTTCTTCTCTGTCAACACGACGCATTCCTTTTCCGCCACCGCCCGCGCTAGCTTTTACCATTACTGGAAATCCAATCTTCTTTGCTTCGGCTAATAACCGTTCGTCGCTCTGATCATCTTCATCGTAACCGGGCACAACGGGAATTCCTGCTTTTAGCATCGCCATTCTAGATTGAATTTTATCTCCCATTAGCTCAATGGACTCAACTGCTGGACCAATAAAAGTGACTCCTGCTTCTTTTAATGCCTTAGCGAAACCTGGATGTTCTGATAAAAATCCATATCCAGGATGAACCGCATCAGCATTTGATTTTTTGCATATCTCTACTATCTTGGGAATATTCAGGTAAGACTCATTAGCCGGTGCTTGACCTATAAGATAGGCTTCATCAGCTAATTTGACAAAGGCACTATCTGTATCTGCTTCTGAGTAAACGCATATTGAATGAATATTTAGCTTTTTACAAGTTCGAATGATTCGAATTGCAATCTCGCCACGGTTAGCAATGAGTAACCGCTTGATCTTCATGCATTTTTACTGAGTGAAGCATTCACTGAGTTATTTGGGCTTGCGGAATTCTTTGTGACGAATTCATCTAAAGCTTTTTTTTCATCTGTCATCAATTTAAATACATGATCTTTCATTTCTTCCCATGTCTTAAATTGATTTGGATCAACGGTGCCTGCTAATTTATAGCCAATAACATTTCCCTTTTGCTGAGTTTGAAATTTTGTAATTCCTGATTTCAAAACAACTACCGCGGGAATTTTATGTTCAAACGCAACTTTGATCATTCCTTTTTTAAGAGGTTTAATTTCTTCATTATAAGAATTATGGCCTTCTGGATAAACAATGTAGCTATACATTTTCAAACCACTCACTAAATTATGCACTGATTTTGAAATAGTTCTAGCGTGCGTTGTGTCAAATACCTCGGAGCCCATTGCCTTCATCCACCAATAGGCGAAGTAGCTACTCTTGATTTGCTGGTTAGCAAGATAAGGTTTTTTAATTACAAAGCAATCAAATGGAAAATCCAATTCGTTCACATGATTCACAAAAATCATATGATTTTTTTCTGGAATTTTAATTTCATTTGCTAAAAGTAAATTGGTTTGAGTGACCTTAATCATCTTGTCGCCCCAATGCCACGAGCCATCTAAAAAAGCATAAGCTTTCTTTTCTTTGTTGATAAAAGAATAGAATACTCCTTTTAGTAGAATCCATTTTGCTCTTGTGAAGATTACGATAAGAGCTTCCATGTAGGTTCTAACGATTAGCCAGTGATAATCTTGCGATTGATCACCTAGATTTTGTTTTAGATATTTGTAAGGATTTAAAGTTGCCATAAGAATTGTAGAGACAGGTTTTAAACCTGTCTTCTTTTATGTTTTCCTTCGAAAAAAGTCAATGCCACTTCCTTGAGGTCGCGGCATAATGCTCAAGAACGAAAATGTCTGGACATTGAGCGAAATTGAAATGTCGTTTACTACTGTTTAGCCGGTGCAGGTGTTGCTGGTTTAGTATCGCTACTTCCTTTAGGAGAATCTTTACCGTCTTCTACAACCAATGTTTCATTGATTAACTGTCTTTTTAAATCAGCATTCACATGATTCATGTCAGTAAATTTAAGTTGAACATTTTCTTCTACTTCTTCTTCGTAGACTTTACCTAAAAGGTCAGATGCATCTCTTCTGTATCTTTCTGGAATTCGTCTGTCATATACTGGATTGATGCTTTTTGGTAATACATGAGGATTAAGTCTGTAATTCATAGATTTGCCTTTATCCGCAACTGTCTCTTCTCCCTTTGCATCGGTTAATACGATTTTACCCAAAGTTGTTTTGTCGTCTTTTTGAAGGTAGTAGTTATCGTATGGGTATTTAAGCTTGAATAGATTGATAGCAGCTTCTCTTGCGTCTCTACATCTTGCAATCACATCCATATATTTTTCAATTCTGAACTTTCTATGGGCAGGTTGTAATTTTTGATGTCTTTCTAAGTTACGTTCAATTTTGAGAGCTTCGATTCTTGCTTTCTTTGCTTGCCCTAACGCTTTGTAACCTGCTTCAGTGTTTTGCTCGATAGCATATTTGTTTGTGGCAAAGTGATATTCTTTTGCATCATATTGGCGGCTAACATAAGGAGCTTCTCTGTTTTCACGAAACTCTCCAACGTTCTTAGAGCCTCTTCCGTATTCAACGCTGATATCAACAAGTTCTCTATCTACATCTTTTAAACTATCGCCTACTTTCTTGTTACCTTCTTTTGCATCAAAAGCGGGATCTTCGTAGTCTTTAGCATCTTTAATAAATACAGCAGCTTTTAGAATTTCAGCAGTGCCTTCAATGTAGAATTCAGAAATTTCTTCTAAGAGTTGTTCTGTATCTACTTGAGCCTCTAAGAATCTTCTATAAGAATTGGAATAATCGCCTTCGAAATAATCGGTTAATCCTTCTTGGAAAAGCTTCTTGATTTCGCTGTAACGTTTAACTCTTTCTCCCTCTTTACCTGCTTCTGCTTTCAATAAAGCCGGCTTTCCATCTTTATCGCTACCGCGATAATTTTTAACGATGGGCTCAAGGGTTCTCAGATAGCCGAGTAATTCTACACGTTTCTGGTATGCTTTACTCATAATTGGCTCTGCGAAAAGAGATTGGAATCCGAAGATTAATGTAAGAGATATGATGATTTTTTTCATTGTCTGTCCTATGCCTGTTAGTCTATATGAAGCTTGTACTAAACTCTTATGATTACCTTTAAAGTTCAAGAAGAATAATATATATTGATTCTATTTAATAGTATCTCAAAACTATATAAAAATGAATCAGTATAGACCACTTCAGCTTGTTCTATAAAGTAAAAACAATTCTTTTTGAGAAATGGTATAAGTAGTTTAAAACCTGTCCATACTAGTATCGGATTTCAAGTATACACCAAATGACAAAAATAATTTCCCGGAAGGATTTATTTGGAGTAGGTTTGGGATAACCGAACGCATTCTTTAGAGTGAGAAATGTGCGATTGATTTTAGCGTTCAGTATTATAGATTGACATTTATTAGGATATAAATGAATGTTTATTTGAGAGGAATTTTATATAAATGCCACCTGTAAGTACAAAAGTTGAACCACTTAAGAAAGCCTCCTTTCGTTCCAAAGACAATAGTGTATGTCCAGTTTGCGACACCATTCACCAAAGAGAGCAAATGTTCCAAGGTGGGGGTCGTTTAATTGCAGGTAAGCTTACAAAGGAACTTAGGCGACTATACGAAAAAAATAAAAAATACGGGCGCATCAATCCGAATGATTATGTTATCGTTGTTTGTCCAAAGTGCCTTTATGCTTCCTTCCCAAAAGATTGGAGTTTACTTGTAGGACCCGATTTGGATCGAATGAAATCCCAATCTGGCGACAGGAAAGTAAATATTGAAAAAATTCTTGGTCCACTTGATTTTTCTGCAGAGCGCAACCTAATCACAGGGGCGGGTGCCTTTTTACTAGCAATCGACTCCTATCAAAATCGATCCCCTAAGGATGCGCCGACTCCCAAAAAAGCGGTATGTGCTTTAAAAGCGGCTTGGTATTTTGATGATTTGCATACTGAATTTCCAGCTTTGGGCTATGATAGAGTTCGCGATACTTTATACCAAAAAGCTGCTTCTTGGTATGGGCTGACTTTAGATATTATGCAAACTGGTCAAGAGCCTGTCGATTCAGCGGCGCCTATTTTAGGTCCTGATACAGACAACAACTGGGGATTTGATGGGGTTATATATCTAAATGCCTACCTCACAATGAAATTTAGAGATATGATGTCAGAAATTCCAGATGAGCGAGTAAAGCTTCTTGCAAAGTCAAAGCGCATGCTTGCAAAACTATACGGATCTGGAAAATCTTCCAAGTCAAAGCCTTCTGCTATTCTAGATATGGCAAAGGAACTCTATGATGAACTGGCTAAACTGATCGAATCCCTGGGAGGAGAAAAGTAGGCTTGCCGAGAACTGTTTTAATTTTAGAGTATGATGGTCCTCGGTTTAACGGATTTCAAAAGCAAAAAAGTGCAAAGCAAATCACAGTTCAAGAAAAACTCGAAGATGTGATTTCGCTCATACTTCGAGAAGATATTACATTAGTTGCTGCGGGAAGAACGGATGCTGGTGTTCATGCAAAAGGTATGGTAGTTAGTTTTTCTAGCACAAGTTCAATTCCCAATTACCACAAATTTTTGGTATCCCTGAATGGATTAGTAGGGGGAAATGTTTCTGCTCTTGCAGGAAAAGAAATCTCCGATCAATTCCATGCTCGATTTTCTTGCACAGAAAGAGAATATGAGTATAAAATACTAAACACAAGAACTCCACATCCACTTTTAAATGAACGAGTTTTATGGTTTAAAAATAATATCGACTTTGACCTACTCCATAGGGAAGTTGAGACTTTACATGGCAAACATGACTTTGCAGGTTTCACAAAAAAATCTGTTTTAGAAACTTACAATTCTACTGAAAGACAAATCACAAAAATAGAAGTCAAAAGAGATAGTGAACTAAAGAATTTATTTAAAATCGTAATTAAGGGAACTGGCTTTTTACATAATATGGTTAGAATCATTGTGGGAACTCTTTTAGATATTGCAAGGGGAAGACTGAAGTCTAATATCCTCGATATTCTACGAACACAGGATAGAACAAATGCGGGTATAACTCTTCCTCCTTATGGCCTTTATTTTTTAAGAGCGTATTACAGGGATTATCCAGAAATCAATCAAATGTATTCAGAAATCTATCAAACCACGGAGAGAGCGTAATCTTTTAAACTCATTCGAATATGAGTTTTATTTTTTCGTTACAATTATGCCTTTAATTCAAAATTCAAAACTTGCACTGAGCTTAGTCGAAGTGTTCAAAATTCAAAAATATATACGTTTTACTTTTCTCATCTATGGTTTATTTGTGTTAACCGCAAGCACGGAAATTTTTTCTCAACAGATAGAAAAAGCAAAGCCAGAAGTGGGCTTTTGGATTGGAGCAGCAAATCCTAGACCAGGCTCACAGACAGCTACAGTGTTAGATACAACATTAGGATTCGGAGTATTTACACGGTTTCACTGGCCTTATGTTTTTTATACTGAGATTGGCGGGGGAATGGCTAATTATCTTTCTCAAACCGAGAGAGGCTTATTGACAATACCCGTATACACTTCTCTTTGTTATAAGTTGCCTTTCGAACTTCCTGTTTCCATTTTCTTTAAAGCGGGTGGTGGTGCAGCCTATGTAATCGCAAGACCTGCCAATGCGGGTAGATGGGATCCAATGTCAACACTTGGAACTGAGGTAAGCTTTGTTGCCGGGCGCAAAATCAGAATTGGTCTAAGGATTGATTATAATGTAATCTATGAAACATTCTGGGTAGATAAAGATCCTGCAACTAAATATCCATATATTTCCCCTTTAGATAGAGACTACAGACTATCGCAACCAAACCAATATCAGTTAAAGAATGGAGAGTTTTTTAACTTTGCACTCATGGTGAGTTTTTTATTATGAAATTCATGAATAAGAATAAATTAAATCGAGGCATTTTTCTTCTGCCTTTACTTATAGTCCTTATTTTTCAAGCGAATTGTTCAAATGGAAAAACAAGCATTGGAAAATACAAAGGTGTTCCCTATGCTGCTTTGAGTTCTCTTTTTAATAATAGAATGCTGCTTTTATTAAAAGGCACCTACGCCACTGATTCACCCATTGCATTTGCTGATTATAATAATGGAACAGGATTGTTATACCAAGATACACAGGACGCTGGTGCAGGTGGAGATCCAGCCTTCGACTTATTCGCATTACCCACTGCAACAAGTTTAAATTTTTTTATGGATATTGGAGAAATTCGAATTTCTTCTAAATACCAGCAGAGCGCTGTTGGATTGGATTATGGCGTAACAACAGTAGCCGCATCTAAAAAAATACTGGGACTTTATTGCAACGCAGAGACAGGTTTATTGTTCGATCCCTTATGCATTTAGTGGAACGAGTTGTGAATTAACAAGTAAGGTTTCTGCCGTATTAATCAATCAATTGTTTAACGGAGAAGGTGTAAAGTTTCCATCCAATGATCCTACCTCAAGTATAACAGGTGGCGGATCAGACGGACAACCCACAAAATACTATGCATCTGGAGTTTACTTCAGAAATTTTGTAACAGGTTGGGGGCGAGAAAATGGAGGGCTAATAACCAATACCCTCTTTGATAATAATCCGATCATCACGGGTGGAGTAAATATCGTTCCTCGAAACAATTATATCCCGGGAACAACAGATGCGGATAAGACGATAAGGACTCCGTTTATGTTTCCGATTTTTCATGCTCTGCAAACAGGTCAGGATGATATGCAAATACGTGGTGGTGCTGATCCTTATATTCTCGAAGTTCGAATGAATATCAAAGAAAATCTAATGGTTCATTCTTATACGACTACATTTGGTTTTGTGCGAACCTTTATAGGAATTAGTGATTGGAGATACGAACACAAGGGTGAGCTAGATTCTGGAGGAAATATTCAATCTAGATCACGTATCATCTATCCTGAAACAGCATCTACACTTCTCATTACAGGTGGAACAAGATCCCTGACGCACTACTACAATGTTTTCAGAGCTGGCGAAACTGAATTCTTTACAGAGCTTCCCCTTGCATCTACCCCTGTGCAACAAGGAACTTCCAAGATTAAATATATCCATGAAGGGACGTATAAACTTCAATGCGTTGGTGACGTCAATAAAGTGGATGGTTACCCAGATAAAGTTATACGGGAAGTCGTTTTTTCAGTTCCATTTGCCTTTCGACAAACTATCAATGTCGATCTAACCTGCCCTTAAATTGCTTGGCTAGCCACTAGACTTAGAAATTCTGGCATTATGATTAGTGCTGCTGGCGTAACAATCCGATACGGAAAGAAAACTTTATTCGAAGATGTAAGTATTAAATTCAAAGAAGGCTGTAGATACGGTCTCATTGGAGCAAATGGAAGTGGTAAATCCACTTTTTTGAAAATCTTAGCGGGTCTTGAACAACCGCATATGGGTGTTGTTTCCGTTGACAAAGGAATGCGAATCGGCTTTTTAAAGCAAGATCATTATGAATACGAAAATGAATCCATTATGAATACAGTTCTAATGGGTCATAAAGATCTCTGGGAAGTTCACAAAGAAAGAGACAGACTTTATTCCCTTCCTGAGATGTCTGAAGAAGAAGGAATCAAAGCAAGCGAGCTAGAAGAAAAATATGCTGACTTGGATGGATACGAAGCGGAAAGCTATGCCGGTGAATTGTTGGAAGGTTTAGGAATTCCATCTAACCTACACCAAGAAACCATGTCAAAGATTACAGGCGGTTACAAGTTACGCGTGTTACTCGCTCAAGTTCTTTTTCAGAAACCAGAAATATTACTTTTAGATGAGCCGACAAATAACCTTGATATTAAGACCATTAAATGGTTGGAAGATTTTTTACGAAACCATACGGGGGTATTGATTGTTATCTCCCACGATAGACATTTTATTAATTCCATAGCAACCGACATAGCTGATTTAGATTACAACGTAATCAGAGTTTATCCAGGAAATTATGACGATTATATGGAAGCTTCTACAATGGCACGCGAGCAATTAATCAACGATAACAAACGCACGAAAGAAAAAATCGCAGACTTACAAGAATTCGTAAGTCGATTTAGTGCCAATGCAAGTAAAGCAAAGCAAGCAACCTCACGTGCAAAGTTAATTGATAAATTAAAATCAGGGCAAATCGAGATTAAACCCTCATCGCGGGTATCTCCGTATATCCGCTTCAAAATGGCAAAGCCACTTGGGAAAGATGTGATCAATGCAGTAGGAATTTCTAAAAAGTATGAAAATCCAATATTTACAGATATAAGCATTTCCATTTCTAAAGGGGAAAAAGTCGGTATCATCGGAACGAATGGAGTAGGGAAGACTACACTCCTTAAATGTTTATTAAAACAATTAGAGCCTGATACCGGAAAGGTGGAACATGGTCAAAGTATGTCAGCTTCTTACTTTCCACAAGACCACAAAGATGGAATTGGAGAAGATGCCGCAACTCTTATCGAATGGCTTTACCGTTATGCGCCAGCAGGAACAGATACAACCGTTATCCGCAGTATGTTAGGTCGTATGCTCTTTAGTGGCGATATGGCACAAAAAAGCACAAGTGTATTATCAGGTGGGGAAAAATCCAGACTCATTCTTTCTCGCATGATTATGGCAGAGGAAAATGTTCTAGCACTTGATGAGCCTACTAACCACTTAGACTTAGAAAGCATTGAAGCATTAAACTATGCCCTTTCTCTTTTTGATGGAACAGTAATATTTGTCAGTCATGATAGAGAGTTTGTATCGTCTCTTGCTACAAGGATAATCGAAGTTACCCCCGGTCAGGTCATCGACTTCAAAGGAACCTATGAAGAATACCTTGAAAAAGAAGGTGCAGAGTTCTTTAAACGTGCTGCAAGTGGTTCCATGCTTGCCAAGAATAAGTAGTATCCGTGTTTTTCTCACAGACTACACAGAGAAAAGAATCAATACTCTCAGTGGACTCTGTGTGCTTTGTGAGAAAAATTTATTTAGCTTAGTAGCTTGTAAGTAAATACATCACACCTAGATTTAATAAACCAATCAAAAGTCCAATCGACCAACCACCTAAAATATCAATCAGGAAGTGGTGAAGAGTGATTAGCCTACCGATGCCGGCAAATATAGAAAGAGCAAAGAAGTAAGGCGAATAGTTATAGACAGTCACTAAAATAAAAATCGATACCATTGAATTGGCTGCGTGTGCAGACGGGAAAGAGTGTTTCATATCTGGATTTTTGTCTTCGTTATTCATTACCTTGATGAGAGGGCGTTTGCGAGAAATAGTTTTTTTTAAGAATAACACAAGTCTATCTGCTATAAATGTAACGGAACCTACGTGGAGAATTACCCAGTAAAATTTATTCTCTGGATAAAAAAAGAACGAAGCAATTAGAATAACGCCTAATGTTTCTCCGCGATTTATTTTGGAAAGGACTCTATCCAAAGATTTATTCTTAATTCTATCGTGAATGAACCGAGAGATAGCTAAGTCAATTTGTATAAGCTTATTAATCAAAGATGTAATTCTTTCTTTAGTTCTTGTGCGAGACTTTGTCTACTTAGTGTTTTTTGTTCGCCCGAAACTAAGTCTTTTAAATTTGCTACGCCTTTTGCTATTTCGTCGCCACCTAAAATCAATACATAACGATAGCCTTTCTTTTCTGCGATTGCAAGTTGTTTTCCGAACTTTTGCTTTGCTTCGAGCATTACTTCGCAGGCAATTCCTTCTGTTCGTAATTCACTGGCTAATTGTAATATGTCTACGGAAATGGAATCATCCATAAGTGGAATAAATACAGTAGCATGTCTTTTGAGATCAGGGATTAAATTATGCGATTTCAAGAAGTTTTGTAGGGTAACATCACCTAGCCCAAATCCAATTCCGGAAAGCTCTTCATTGGAAAAAAGTCCGATTAAGTTATCATATCTTCCCCCGCCATAAAGAGAGCGTTTGTTTTCTGGATTGGTATCGAAGATTTCAAAAATAAATCCTGTGTAATAATCAAATCCCCGAATGATAGAAGGATCAAATTCTATGTATTCGGCTAATCCTAATTTGCCTAGAGTGTCAAACAAGCGGTTAATATCCGTGATAACATCTGACTCAATTCCGCCTATTTCAGAAATATTTTGAATAGAAGAAGCTAGATACTTATAGATAAGGGCAAGCTGCTTGTCCGGTTCGGGCAAATACGCTTTTACCTGTGTTTCGAAATCTTCTTTTGTAATTTTATTTTTTTTGTCTAGTATCTTGGCAATTGCTTGATCGGATTCACCGCCTAATCCAAGAGAATTCTTTAAGAATCCAGATAGAATTTTACGATGTGAAATCTTTACTTTAAAACTTCCTTTGGGTGCGCGGAATGCAAACAAAATATCGCAAGCGAGTTTGATGATTTCGACTTCTGCCTGGAATGAGTTAATTCCAAAGATGTCTACATTTAATTGCCAGTGCTCTCGTAGTCTTCCATGACCTGGTGCTTCGTATCTCCAAAGATTAGGAATAGAATACCATCGAATTGGCTTCGGCAAATCACGATTCTTCGCTGCAACCATTCTCGCAAGAGAAGGAGTCATTTCGGGGCGTATAGCCACATGCCGTTCGCCTTTGTCAATGAAGTCATAAAGTTGACGACCAACAATTTCTTCGCCAGTCTTTGCTTTATACAAATCATAAGATTCTAAAAGCGGAGCATCATATTCTTCATAGCCATAAAGCTGAACTGTGCGTCGCATAACGCCAAACATCCACGCACGAAACCGCATATCATCGGGATAAAAGTCGCGCGTGCCTTTGTAATTTTCTGTAGATATTTTTCTTTCTGATTTACTCAAGTGGAACCCAAACTAAAGGCACCGTGTCTCTGCAACTCATCCTTTATTTGAATGCTCTTACAATGTCCTTGTATTTGTCGAATCCTTTTTCGTCGTTGTTTGAGCCTGTAATCTCGGCTCCCACGTAATAAGTATCTTCCAATTTATAGATATGCTTTGCATTTAAAGAAAAACGCATTGGCACCGTCATTTTAAATACTATGTCCATTGAAAAAGTGGGTTTCGTTTTGAGTGCTTGAAAAATATAATCCGAAGTCACTTCTAAAAGAATTCCCTGCTCTGATACATTGACTATATTTTGTTTCTCATCGATGGAAGCGGTGCTTGAATCCATGATTCGTTTTTTAATTGTATAGGCGATGATTTCAAAGTATTCCAAATTTCCTTGAGTAATAGGAGATTGACTTTCGTTATAACAGTATCCAATCACAACATCTTCTTTACCTGATTTAAAAATAATCGGATAATAAATAAAAGACTGAATTAGATCTTTGCGCAATGCAGCAATCTTTTCATCTAATAAGAATTCTTCTTCATAGTAAGCCTTTAAATCAAAGGTCGGGATGTCTTTAGAGGATTGCATTGTTGCTGTATTCGTAATAAAAAGCGGAAGGCCATGTTTAATAATAATTTCCTCTTCCTCTTTTAGATCATCTCTGTTGAATAAAGGCACAATCTTAGAGCGGGGATATTTGGTTTTTAGAGTTTTGTCTACTTCACTAAAAATTACTTCTGTAGAAAAACCGAGAGCGGTCTTAATATCCAAATCAATCTTAGCCACTAAAAAGTTTCCGGCGTGGACAGGATTTGTTTCTGTAGAAAAACGCTCTGTTCTTCGAGTTCTCTTTGCGATCTTTACTTGCCTGAGTGTGCAAGCGTGAGATTTGTCTTTTGAGCTAACCCGTTCAAAGAGCAACTCAAAGTATTTTTCTCTTGCGTATTTGTATAAAACAATTTCTCGATCTTCGGAAAGTGTATTTTCATTCATCACCTCAATGACGAATGAATTTTTTCCGATGGCAGGTTTAATGGTTACTGTTGGTTTGCCGCTGTATTGTTTAATAAAGGGATCTTTCAATAGATAGTTTTGAGATACATGCTCTAACATTTTATCAACATTGGTTTCAACAGACTCCCATTCCCTAGGAGCCTGTAAAATCGTTGTCATTCGTCTGAAAGAATCTTTTTTATTAGTTTTTGTATCTAGTGCCAATTTTTCTATCCTCTAATTTAACTTTCTAAAATTTACCCTTCTATTCTTTGCTCGACCTTCTTCTGTTTCGTTGTCACCTTGAGGTTGAGAATACCAATATGCCTTAGTTGTAATTCGCTTTGCATCGATTCCTTTTGAAACCAAGTATTCCTTTACTAGTTCAGCTCTTTTTTCGCTCAGTTTTAGGTTAAATTCCTTACCAGCGATGTTATCTGTGTGTCCACCGATTTCAAATAAATCTAGGGGATTCAATTTAAGATATGCCACTAACTTATCAAGCAATTTAATTTGTTCTTTTGCTAATTTGTATTCATTGAATTCATAATATACGATAGTGCTATATATTTTTTCAAAGTCCTTTGTCATTCGTAAGAAGATTTCGATTGTCATGTTTCCTGATGGAGTGTAATCTCCCTCATTAATAATCAAAGTCTCATCTTGATATCCAGGTGCTTTTCCATGAAGCTCGAAACTCTTTGTAGGCTTCTCGGCTAATAGGAATTTTTCCTTTTCTTTCTTGAGTTGTATTCCTTTCTTTTCTGTCTCTGTAAATACTGTTACGGAACCAGTCAAAATTTCTTTTTTCGTTTTATGATCTCTTAGTATGACAATTAGACCGTCTTGTTTTTTCTCTTCTATAGTTGGTTTATCCGTTTTAGTTGGAGTATCTTTTGCATCTTTTGGAGTTTCCGCAGGCTTGTTATCTTTTGCAGGAGGCTCTGCTTCCTCGTCTTTCTTAATTGGCATTAAAACAATTTTTACGTATTTGGATTTTTTTTGACCAACGGAGCCACGGAGATCTAGAGAAAACTCAGTTGGATAATAATCGGGTGCAGAAACTTCAATTTTATAAAGAGAATTTGTAAATAGCTTAGTCGCAAAGTTTTTTGGATGATCTTTGGAGATATCTCCGCCAATTCTCTCAGAAGTAATAATACTAACAACGCCTTTATTGTTCGATATTTTAATTGAAGAGGCAATTCCAATCATTGTTTCCTCTGAACCATCAATTACTAAACCGGTTAAATCAAACAGATATGGTTTACGCATTTCTTCTGGAACTTTCGCTCGGTAAATATCGAATAGCCCCTCACCACCATCTCGATTCGAAGAATAGTATGCCCAGATTCCATCGTGAGTCAATGAAATACCTTCATCGTCCATTGGACTATTAAATGGTTTTGGAAGACGATATACTTCTTTCCAAACAATCGCCTTATTCGGAGTATTCGCTGGATTTGCTCTATCTAAGGTAGTTTCTTTTTCAAACTGTTCATCCATATCTATTCCGAAAAAATTATACTTATGATATTCATCATTTCTGTCTGAGCTAAAATAAAGAGTTAGATTATCAAAGTGAAAGTATGGCATAATCTCGTTAGACGCTGTATTTACTTTATTGCCAATGTTGATCGGACGGGACCATTTTGGATTTGGATCAGTCGCAATATTTACTCTCTCGGAAATCCAAAGATCGAATCCACCAAAACCACCCGGACGATTCGATGAGAATACTAAGTATTTGCCGTCAGGAGAGATGGCTGGCATTCTATCGTCAAAGTCTGAATTGATATCATTGAGATGAATTGGAACTGACCATTTATCCACAGAGGCAGGAGACTCTCTGTGCGTATAATAGATATTTAACCCTTTGAATCCATCTCTTCCTGTTTTAAAACTATCTCGGTCGGTATTTTCTTTTCGAACGGAAGTAAAATAGATTTCTTTGGGTCGTCCTTCTTCATCAAACTGAATTGTAAAAGGTCCATCAAATCCCATAGTACTAAGCTCAATTAGATTGATCGGCTCCATCCAAATTGGTTTTCCAGTTCTATCTTTATAATTTCTATTTTCAGAAAGCCAAAAATCCATTCCGCCCTGTCCACCCGGACGGTTCGATTGAAATACAATGTATCGACCGTTGGGACTGATGATTGGATTGTATTCTACGTTTTGCGTATTTAGAGGAAATCCAAAATGGGTAGACACAGAATCAGTAGAATCCTGTGCGAATAGGGAAGACATAGCTAGTGCTAGGATTAATAAATATCTCATAGTTTTAATATCGAAATAAAAAATTAAGAAAAGGTTATATTTTTGTAAATTGTTTTTATCTTTATTCAACGCTTGCGGTAGATCAGTGCTTTGTCCGGTGGGAATCATTAATTATGTCGTAATTCATCTAATTAACTCCACCCGATCAGGCCCGATTTCATTAAGTTAAGAAAGAAGTATGGTGGAAAATCCTTAACTTAATGAAATTGATCTCACGGCAGCAGTCGAGCTATGTATAAAAAATTTTTCTTACTGGTAAGGGGCTAAACGATAGCCTGCTCGCCTCACAGTAAAAAAATGGAATGAATGCAAAATCTTTGGGTATTGATTCTATGCTTTACTTTTGGGTTTCTTTTAAAGACTACCAAGAGAATTCCTGAAAATGCACCTAAAACGTTAAACGCGTTTATTTTATACATTTCCCTGCCCGCTCAGATTCTGCTTTATACTAGAAACATTAGCTTCTCCGCCGAATTCTTATTACCCGCCGGTATGGCTTGGATTTTATTTCTATCAATCGTAACAATTCTATTTATTCTAAAAAAGTTTTCCCTGATAGATTCTAAGACTTTTGGATGTTTGGTGTTAACCGCCGGGTTTGGAAATACTTCTTTTCTAGGTCTTCCAATGATAGAAATCTTTTTTGGAAAAGAATTTAACTCCATCGGAATTATTTGCGATCAACTAGGAACCTTTTTAATTCTATCATTAGTAGGAATTCCAATTGCTCTTCATCAATCTTCTACTTCTACAGAAATACATACAGTTCTAAAAAGAATTTTGACTTTTCCTCCTTTCCTTGCTTTCTCATTGGCTTTTGGCTTGTCTGGAATCACATTCAGTCCCATTGTTATGAGCGGATTATCTAGATTAGGCGATACACTTGCTCCTTTAGCACTCTTCAGTGTAGGATTTCAATTTAGTCCTAAAAGAATCGGTAATAGAAAAAAAGATTTACTCATGGGCTTAGCGCTAAAGATGGTATTAGCCCCACTGATCGTATATTTGCTCTATTTCATTTTGTTAAAGAATACATCAATGGCTTCTAAGATTTCTGTCTTCGAAGCAGCTATGCCTCCTATGATTACAGGCGGAATTGTTGCGGCTGATAACGATTTGGCGCCAGAGCTAGCGTCTATGATGATTGCGATGGGAGTTTTGGTATCGGTAATCACATTACCGATTTGGAAAATATTACTAAATCAGTATTGATTTTTAAAATCAGGTATCTAGATAAGGTAATAAATTATGCAAATTCATTACTTTTTTTTTATATTTAGTAATTAAATAAGCAATCAATTCTAAATCAAAGGACAAGAATAAAACATCTTTCTTATCTAATATTTCAAAAATTAAAGTATCTATTAATCCTAGCGTTTCAAAGCATTCTATTTTCGATGCGGCTTTACTCTCAATATAAATCTCATTATCATAGAATTTCATTAACTTGTTTAATTCCGCGTAACAGATAGAAAGCTTCTTAGGATTTTTATCAATATTTCCAAGTATATTTGTTACTTCCGTAATTATATTTGGAGTAGTATGAATTTTTGTCTTTTGAAAGTATTTATCTAGATAAGACAAAAGAATATTAGCCACTTTGGGATCAATAGACTTTCCCATTGTTCTATATGTTTTTTACGTTTGATAACCAGTTAATATATTCGATTACAATATTTGCATCTAATAAATCCTGAATTTAAAAAGAATTAAGCTTGATGGTGGTGAACCTTCCATATTTATTTTGTCTTGGATTCATTTCTCTTATTCCCATCGAAATAAATTCCAGACTAGAACGATCAAAGTAAAATGTTCGGTATTTTCTGACTTCAATAAAATCATTCGGATCAGGATAAGGGTTACCATCATCAACGCCAACGAACCTGTTACGAGAATATCCGATAGTTATATATATTTCAGAATTATTGGAAGAAAATTCCTCAATTTCAATGTCAAAAATATTCGTATCTTGAACTGTTTGCTTTAAAATATCCGTGCAGGTATCGGCAATTAATTTAAAATTGATTTGTTCCATAATGTCTTATCCTGAATGGAATATTCAATAATGTCAATATTTTTTTATTGAAGAATCCTACTTAAAAGTAGGATTTACTTTTTCGATGGCGATTTTTGCTTTTTCTAAAACTTTCTCGCGTTTGATTGGCTTTACCATGTAGTCTATCGCACCGTTGTCGAGAAGACTTTTGATAACGCCTGGAGAATTTTCTTCGGAAATGAAAAATATCTTAGGTAAAATTCCACCTTGTTCTTTCATTTCCCAGAACGCCGCATAACCGTCCATAACCGGTAGACTCACTTCCATGAAGATAAGATCGACTAGCCGGTTCTCCTTATACATATTGATCAAGTCTCTTCCGGTTTCAGCGATTCCAATAATCTTGTAACCTTCTGATTCCAGAATTTGTTGGAGTTGTTTTAACTGAAATTTAGACGGCTCCGCTATGATAACGCTATACGGTCTTCCGTTTGGTGAGATTCCTTGTGGTTGGTATTGAGCCATATTATCCTTTTTCGATAACCTTTTCTATTTCTTTGCCAATTTCTTCTGTGCCTAGAACCTTTGCACCTTTTTCTGCGATGTCTCCAGTTCTAAAGCCCAATTTAATCACTTCTCTCACAGCATTCTCTATTTGCAAGGCTTCTTTTTCCATCGAAAAAGAATATCGTAGCATAAGAGCCGCGGAAAGAACTTGTGCGATTGGATTAGCAATTCCTTTACCTGCGATGTCAGGAGCTGAACCACAGAAGGCTCATAGAGACCAAATCCAGATTCAGACAAAGACGCAGACGATAGCATTCCAATGGAGCCGGTTATTTGAGAAGCCTCATCGGAAAGAATATCTCCAAACATATTTTCGCAGAGCACAACATCAAATTGTTTTGGTTTTACAATGAGCTGCATTGCCGCATTATCCACGTAGAGGTGATTTAACTCTACATCGGAAAATTCTTTTTATGAAGAGCAACTACTACTTCCCGCCAGAACACAGACGTAGTTAATACGTTTGCTTTGTCGATGCTCGTTACTTTTTTATTTCGTTTGCGGGCTGCTTCAAATGCGACACGCGCAATACGTTCGATCTCACGACGGGAATAACGCATTGTATCATAAGCAAATTCTTCTGGACCAGAGCCTTCACGACCTTTTGGTTTTCCAAAATAAATTCCACTTGTTAATTCACGTAAAATTAAAACATCCAGTCCATCACCGATAATTTCTGCCTTAATAGGAGAAGCATTTCTAAGCTCGGAGTAAATAATCGCAGGACGAAGATTTGCAAAAGATCAAAGTGCTTGCGTAGAGGAAGTAACGCACCACGCTCTGGTTGTAAATCGGGAGGAAGAGTTTCCCATTTAGGTCCACCAACTGAGCCAAACAAAATCGCGTCTGAAGCTTCACAGAGCTTTAATGTTTCTTCTGGTAAAGGTTTTCCCGTTAGATCAAGTGCTGCTCCACCAACCGGTGCTTCTGTAAAAGAAAATTCAACGCCAGACTTCGCAACTGTCTTTTTTAAAACCGAGAGGGCAACACGCATTACCTCCGGACCGATTCCATCCCCTGCTAAAACTGCAATTTTTTTTCCATGAGCTGTTTATTATTACCTTTCAAAATTTGTAATGCTTCGTCTAGTCTTTCGATTCCAATGTTAAGCGGCGGCATGATTCGAATCACGGTATCCGCTGTGGAATTGACTATCAGACCTTCTTTCAAGCATTCTACTGCAATACTTTTGGAAGGTATTGTAAAATCAACTCCGATATGAAGTCCAAGACCTCTAACATCTTTGATGATTGGATATTTTGTTTTTAATAATCTCAGTCTAGTAAAGGCAAACTCCGACAACGCAGGAACATTTTCAACAATCTCTCTGCTGATTAAAATACGAAGCGTTTCATAGGCAACAGCAGTCGCCATATGGTTTCCTCCGAATGTAGAGCCATGAGAGCCAGGACCTAAGACTCCTGCAAATGGAGTTGATACAATCAAGGCTCCAATCGGAATTCCTGAACCCAGTGCTTTGCCTAAAGTCATTGCGTCGGGGATAATACCATAATGCTCACAGGCAAAAAGTTTTCCTGTTCTTCCCATTCCTGTTTGGATTTCATCAAAGATGAGAAGAGCATCATTTTCCTGAGTGAGTTTACGCGCTAGATTTACGAAGCTCTGGGTAAGAGGAATTATCCCCTTCCCGATTACCAATTCTAAAAATGAGTCCAGCGATATTTCCATTGTTTCTTTTCGAATGCTCTTCTTCCTAGAGACTCTTCGCTGCTTTTACCTCAACGTATTCAAAACCAGAAGCAAATCACCGTAACCCTCTCGGATCTTATCTTGCCCGGTCATTCCCATAGAAGCAATGGTTCTTCCGTGAAAGCTTTGTTTTAAGCTCAGCATGATCGGATTGTGTTTGTCTTTTGATACTGCATATTTTCTTGCAAGCTTAAACGCTGCTTCGCTTTGCTTCCGTTCCCGAATTACAAAAAAGAATACTTTTCCAGGAAAGCTATGTGCGATGAGTGACCTGTAGCAAGAAGAGAAGCCTCTTCTGGAATAAAAACCAATTAGATGTATGAAAGCATATCTGCTTGTTTGTGGACAACGTCGATTATGTCCGCATCACTCTGTCCTAGATTGCTTACAGCAACACCACATAAGCAGTCAATGTATCGCTTGTTGTTTGTATCAAACAACAACCTCACCTGCCCCATATTTAAAAACTACATCGTATGGAGCATAATTTCCGATTAAATATTTTGCTGATCTTTCTTTACTTCAGAAAGCTTGACTTTGTTATTGCTAAATCACTCATTTAAACCTGCCAGTTTTACAAATAAAATTTCCGATTGTTTGATTTCATCGACCAATTCTTTTTTCATTCTTTCGATCTCATCTACTGCATGAGGTTGAGCGATGGAAAGAAAAGAGGAATACAGTTTAATCTTTGGCTCTGTTCCGGAGGGGCGAATTGTGAGTTTCCCACTACCAGAAAGGACTAATTGATAACATCGGAAGAAGGAAGTCCTGCGAATATATTTTTGGAACTTCTCCGTTCATCTTTTGTTTTTGTAATCTATAAAACCCTAAGATTTTTTACGTTTACCAATTGTGCTACTGACTAACTCTGTGTTTGTGTTGGCAACTTCTCTAGACTTTCTTTGATCTTTGTTTTCCAGCTTCCTTTGAGAGTGATGGATTTTAAAGACTCCATGTATAGACCATACTTCATGTAAATTTCATTTAAGTAAGCCAGAACATCTTTTTCTCACTTAGAATTTCGAGAAGAAGAAGTGTAGAAGAAAGAGAACTTATCACGAAGTAAATCTACAGGCAATAGCCATAAGACTCTTCTCCACCGAAGAGGAATTTTTTCTTTTTGTCTTTTTCGATTTTGGTCATCTCACTTCCGATGAATTTAAAACCGGTCAAAACGTTTTTGAGTTTGATTTTATTTTTAGAAGCAATCTTTTCTTGTAACTCGGTGGTTACGATTGTCTTAAATACATGGTAACCAAATTTTTCTGTCCTGCTACTTTCTCAGAGATACGCAACATGATACTTCCAATTTGATTTCCGTTTAACAGTTCGTAGCTTCCATCCTTTCTTCTAATCCCTACACCCATTCTATCTGCATCTGGATCTGTAGCGACAAATATCTGTGCATCCATTCTTCTTGCATGAGTTTCGGATAATGCCAATGCTTCTCTTTCTTCTGGATTTGGAAATTTAACAGTTGGAAATTCTCCATTTGGTTTTTCTTGTTCGGGAACGAGAGAAACTCTTTTGTATCCAGCTTTGTTTAAGAGAGTCTTCATATACTCTCCACCGGTTCCGTGTAACGGTGAGTAGACGATACTATAATTTCTATCTTTAGCTTTGAGCTTTGTATTGTAAATAGGAGTCGCAAGGACTTGCTTGATGTAAGCGGCAAATACCTTTTTGTCTACGTTCTTCACATACTTCTTGTAATCCGCATCTGTCTTTTTCAGAAGAGGAATTTCATTCCAATCAGAAACATTATCAATGGAAGCAATAATCTTTGCATCATCGGTGCGACTAATTGTCCACCATCGGCAAGGTATGCTTTGAATCCGTTGTATTCAGGAGGATTGTGGGAAGCAGTAACAACAACACCAGCCTGTGCTTTTAAACGTCGCACTGCGTAGGATAACATAGGGTAGGCGTAACGACTGGAAAGATTTGCACATTGATCTTATGCTTAGCAGCAACTCCAGCGGTTACTTCTATGAATTCGCGAGAACGTCTTCTAGAGTCATAAGCGATGACAAGTGTTGTCTTTTGTTTTTGTATTTTGCTTTAGAAATCGGCAAAAACCAAGAGCAGCGCGTCCAACGGTGTATTCATTCAGGCGACCGATACCGGAGCCAATGACACCCCTGATTCCACCGGTTCCAAATTCAAGCGGAATGGTGAATGCTTCTATTTCGGAGTTGGATTCTCCTTTTTAAACTGCGCCAACACATCGTTAGCTGTCTTTCTGATTTCTGCAGAGAAAGGAGATTCAGTCCATGCTTGAATCATCTCTTCTTTAGTGAATGTTTTATTTGTGCTCTTAGCCATAACGTCCTCCGTAGATTTCCATTTCTGAAAATCCCTACATACAAATGTATTTTAGAATGTCTGTATGTCAAGTGAAGGAAATTTGCTAGATGTTCAGGCTACTAATTGTTTATAATTCGTTTTCTTGATTGCATCAGGAAATATATTATCTATTGAAAGCTCTCGATCTTCCGATGCATTTAGCCACGCATTCGTTCTTTCAGTTACTAAAAGACCTTCATAGCCTTTCAATTTAACATTTTTAAAGTTCTTACGAATCCATTTAAAAAAATCATCCGCCATTTTAGAAAGAGTTCATTTTTAGGAGCATTGCCATTTCCTATTGTAGCTTTTGTGTAATAAACTCTTCCTCTCATTTTGATTGGTATTATTATAATATCCTGGCTGAGAAAATTCTATTACGGGAGAATCCAATATATCAATTGTAAAATATTTTGAGTATCTATATATCTTTTTTATTTGATCTGCTACACTCGGTAACGAGATAAATTTTCCGGGAGTTGAATTTTATCTAATAAAGATTTTAGCGGTTCAATGCTAACTGTTTTTGTATAATTCGGGATAATGATCATTCCATTCTTTCGAATATATTCATCAACTTCTAGAATATCTTCTTTCATTAAATAAAAATTAATTTGTCTGCCCATCATTTTCGGTTCCCTCCTCTGCATTGTAAGCATGAAACTCAATTCGAATATCTTTGTATTTTTCAATTTCCTCTATTACATCTCTTTCGCGCTTCACAGGCAAGCCTTTTTTTGTTTGTATTCCAATTTGGTGAAACTCAACGGGAATTTCTGTGTCTTGATCTAAACCAACGACATCAATATATCGTCCTTGACCTGTTATCAATCGGATAAACTTTTCAAAGCCTCCAATGAATCCTCTTCTCTACATCAGCAAAACTTCTTTGACTTTTTCCTGATGTTTCTCTCCACCTTTTCGTCCATACGGATTGGGAACTTTTTCTCAGACATCCATTTCCTCAATCGTTCGAATAGAATGAATCAAAATATCTTTTTCTAATTTAGTAATCCCCAAATCATACTGAACTTGCAGACTAATCCAGTAAGCCTCATCTACACCAAAGAATTTTCCAAGAGCAATAGACACAAGCGGAGAAATCGGTCTATCTCCTTTGATAATTTTACTAAGAAGCGACGGATCAATAAAAATTATCTTTGCTTAAATATATCATTTCGTAATTAGCGAATTGACAAAACCCTACAATATTTCTTTGCAAACATTTCGAATTTATTGTGAACAATCCACTCTCGCGCTTACACTTTTCTTCTAAATAAACTTTATTATATTTATTTGCTTCATATTGGACACAAGTATGAATAAAATAGCAGTTATGAAATTCTGTGGGATTGTTTTTAATATATTTACTTTTTTCCATCGAAACCATTGGTATGCTTTCAATAAACTTTGTATCTAAAGAGTCAATTTGATCTTCCCAATTACTCTTCGACCGAATAGGTTGTGGTATTCCGCAATATCATCGGTTAATGGATCGAAACCGATAAATCCAGCAAGAAGATCGACAAATTCATGAGATTAAACCCAATGCGGATACCATAATATATCCTCAATGATAGTTCAATTGGTAAATAACAATAAGACTCTTGGTTCATTTATAAGGTATAATTCCTGGGTGGAGTGCTTTTCATTCCAGTTGCACCCATCATAGCAAACCTAACTTGTTTTCTTTTACTCCTAATATTTTCAGGTTTAATTGGTTCATGATAATACTCTGAATAAGCTAAAAGAAATTGAATATCTCCATAATAACCGACTACCTTTTCATCTTTGGTTCGAATTCTAAGTGGAATTTTAGCACCCGGTGCATATTCCGATATGCCCATATCTCATTCCATAGCCAATGCCATCACTATCTTTCCAGCCAACTAATACTAAATAATCCATAAACATCCTTCTCAACCCCAATGTTAACAATATCCGTTAAATCATTCCCTCGATTGACTACATACCGTTTGGCGCTTGCACAGCATAGAATTTGCGAAATGAGAAATATGGCGATTAGCCTTAAGATTTTTTTTTGTTGAATTGTATTTTACTTCTAAAATTTTCCCGCATACTTTTATTCTTATTCGTTATTAGAAATAAGTTATCATAGAAATAAAAATTCGTCTATAGGTAACGTCCGCTATTAGGGAAATTGCCTATGAAATTAAAGATGAATAATAGGAAGAGTATAGATTCCGAATAAGTTTTTCAGACTGCCACCTTAAAAGCTACATCTAGAATGTCTTTCACTTGCAAAGAATGAACATCTAAGTGTTTGCTCGCATATTCAATTTCGATTCCGATCACACTTCCATTTTCATCTAAATCCAAAACCATGTCCTTAGAAATCTCTTTTGTGTTTTGGCTGTGCCAACTTTAAATTCAATGTATAGTGTATCTGTTTTGCTTATAGTATTCTAGTTTCATAGTTTTCCTTTTTCCCATCTAATTCCGAAATCTGCATCAGTCCTATTTCTTTTATACCATTCGTGTTATGCACTAACCAGGGGCTAATCTCGTTAAACTCCAATTTCTATATTACATCTTTTTCTCGTTAAACAAGCAAGTGTTTTTTTTAAGTTATTTTCTTCCGTTTACCTTCCTTCGTATCAAAGATACTGGACTACTGCATGTTTAGTGGACACAGATTTAGGCAATCCGCTTCTCATATTGTATTCTAAAACTGACTGGGCTTGTAAAGCCTAAAGTTGAATGAAATCTTTTTCGATTGTAAAAAACTTCAATGTATCTAAATAAATCTGTTTTCGCTTCCTGTTTAGTTTCATATTTCATATGATTTACTTTTTCTACTTTTAGAGTCTTGAAGAAACTTTCGGCTACTGCATTATCCCAGCAGTCTCCCTTTCGACTCATACTTTGACGCATTTTATTTTTTTCTAATAAACTTCTAAATTCATTACTTGTATATTGCACTCCTCTATCTGAATGGAAAATGCAATCCTTTTCAGGTTTACGAGTGTTAACCGCATTTTCAAATGCCTTAATAAGAAGAGGTGTTTCCATATTATCATCAAAATGCCAACCGATTATTTCTCGATTAAAAAGATCAATGATAACACATAAATACATCCAAGTATTGCCTACGAATATGTAGGTAATATCGGATATCCACACTCGGTTTGGTTTATTAATATAAAAATTCCTCTCTAGAAGGTTAGGCGAAATCCTATTAGTATGATTCGAATCTGTTGTTGATGGTTTAAATCCAGCCTTTATTTTACTGCTTATTTTCGCGATCTTCATAAGCCTGGATACTACGCGAACATCACACTTTATTCCGATCTCGTATAGACCTTCTTGAATCCTTTCTGCTCCGTAAGTTCCATCAGATTCAGTATGAATTTCTAAGATCCAGGAAATTAAAAAACGATGATACTGTTTTCTCTTACTCTCTTTCCTATTTAACCAACTGTAAAAACCGCTTCGTGAGACTTCTAACGCTTTACACATTTTTGTCACATCAAAAACTTTTTCATTTTCTTTTATGAAAGAAAACTTATTTATTTTTGTTGCGGGTCTCTTACAAAAATGCCTATTGACTTTTTTAAAATCGATACCTCGTCTTCAAGTTTTTGAATGAGTTTATCCTTCTCTTTCAATTCTTTTTCATAATCTCTTTTCTTGGGTTTCTCTTTTGATTTGTCCAATGATTCGTTCATATATTTTCCAATCCAATTATTTAAAGTTACTGCGGTTATTCCTAATTCCCGCGCTGTCTTCTTTTTATTCTTCCCATTTGCAATGTAAAGTCTTACTGACTCTAATTTAAACTCTTTTGTGTATACTCTCATCTCGGTCTCCTTTGGGAAACCTAAAATCGTGTCCACTTTTTATGCAGTAGTCCAATACTATCAACTATAGTGGTAAGTTTAGTGCCAACAATACTGAAAAGATTTTTCTGACTATACTTACCACTATACCTAGGACTATAGTTAGCAGTATATTTGATGTATCCGCAATTAATCCCTAACAACTGCTTGCCCGTTCAATGGACAGGCAGGGATGCCTATCCTACCAATTAATTTCCTTAACTTGACAGCTATTTGTCACTCCGACTCCACTTCAATCTTCTCTAACTCTTCTTCTTCATTTAATTTCTCCGGTCCTTTTAATTCAGCGACCAAATCTTTTGTTAATTGAAAATAAGCGTTTACTTTCTTGGCTACTTTCTCGCCATACTTCTCGGAGTATGTTTTGATGAGCGACATATTCGCAGTAGCCTCTAAAGGCAATTTATCTATAGCCTTAGATTCCCAAATCACTACACCGTTGGAACATTTCTGTAAAATTCCTTTGAGCGCAAACTCTGATTTACCGCCCATTGGAGTTTCTCGCATCTCGGCGGTTAAAATTCCTTCTATCTTAGGAAATTCTTTTAGAGAGCAAACATTCTTAAACTTCGCCGGTGCTTTATACACAATAAAAAGTGAGTGATGCGAAATCTCTTGACGCATTATATCATGTAGCATTGCGTTCTCTTCTTTCGAAATCTGGTTGTCTTTAGAAGGTAAAATTAAAATCCGTTTTGTAGTTGTCACATCCGCCGCAAGGTTCGGAGACTTTTTTACATACTGAATCGAACTACACTGAGTAAATAGGAATACGAATAGAAATCCAAAAAATAAGTTTTGCATATATCTACAAACTGCTAAACAAGGGAATCTTTTCAAGTAGAAAATTTCTCTTTACATTTCTGTAAATACTTTTAGTATATACAGAAAGTATAGTTATGGTATTTGAATACGATGAAAATAAAAACCAAGCAAACATCAAAAAGCATGGAATCGACTTTGAAGAAGCAACCTCAGTCTTTAGCGATCCCTTCCTTAGAATATCGAAAGACGACTCACAATCCAAAGAAGAAAGATTCATTGCGCTCGGTCGATCCCAAAAAGAACAAACTCTATTTGTCGTCCACTGCTACAGAATCAAAGAAAATCAAGAAGAAATTATCAAAATCATCTCCGCTAGAGAAGTCACCAAATTTGAAAAAAAAAGTATGGAAGAGTTATGATTTTGAAAACCTGCCTGAACTAAACCAATCTCAATTAAAGAGCTTTAAAAAGGTTTCTAATTCTCAGCATACTAAATTTAAGAATGCAATAGCAAAACATTTTGGAAGACCCAAGAAAGATCCTACTCTGAAAGAAAATATTATCTCCATTCGATTTTCAAATATCCTTTTAGAAAAAATAAAAAAGCGAGCGCATACGGAAGGTTATTCCGCCTGGCAATCTTTCGCTAAAAAAGTCTTAACAGATTATTTGGAATCGAAGAAGTGATTGGATATTAATATAAAAATGGATTGACTCATTAGAATAAAATGAATAGGATAAAAATCTGATTTAGGAGGAATAAAAAATGACAATAGCCGAGCATGTTTATAAAATTAGTCAAGAATTACCTCCCAATATGTTATTAGAATTATTAGATTTTGCTGAGTTTTTAGAACAGAAAAAAAATAAGCATTCAACAGAGCAAATTAATATCGTCAGAAAAATCCGAGAGCGATTTGCTAATTTAAACTTTGATGATGTAGTCCTGCCACAAAGAAATGTAGTAAGAAATCCAATCAACTTTAATTAGTAATGAATTAAAAATTTCTATTGGATACAAATGTTATTTCTGAATTAATGCGCAATGAGCCAGAGAAAAAAGTTTTAGATTGGTTTGAGGCTAACGCAAATAATTTATTTTTAGTAACCCGTAATGAAAAAGATTTTTTGTGGATTGATAATTTATCTATTGTAAATCCATGGGATTTTGATATTTCGAAAAAAAAATAGAGATATTATGAAAGAAAAAATCATTTTTCATTCAACAGTGAACGAAACAGTAAAAGAACACATCCAGAAACTACATCTAATTAGCCACTTGGCACAAAAGGAAAAGGATTAATGAAAACAAAATTGCAAATTTTTAAAGAGTCCACAATTTATGTTTTTGCATTGGGATTTTTGAGTGGAATATTTCATTCTATTTTAAGCTTTGTTATAGGCAATGAAAGTTGGGTGGCTCCCCTTCTGAGCGGCTTAGTTTCCTTTGTCGCTACTTGTATTTTGATGGGATACCTATTCGAAAAAGAAAAGCCTCTCTGGCTAGGCTCTCTTCAATATATAGTTATTGGAATATTCGCAATTCTTTTAACCATATTGATTACTGCCATCGGCTTACCATTCGTATTAGAATTAATTGCAAACTGGGCTAGTGATTTTTTTAAGAGTCAAATTTCAAATAGCGGCTTAGCAGGATTTGTCTTAATTATTCCATTAATCCTACTATCTTTTTTTCTTGCCTTGTTTGGTCTTATCGCATACTTAGCGTTAACCTTTTTTCTGGGCAACTGGATATTTTCTTATATTTTACAATTAGCATTTAATAAATATATCATTCATACGCCTATAGATAAATCAAATCATATAGATTGAACTCAAATGCTAAGTAATTTTTAACAGTAATAAAATATATTAGTAATATCTTATACTAAAATTTTTCAAAGCCTGAGATAGATATAAATCTTTCCCTATTTAATATTTTTATTTTTGTAAAGGATAACTATTTTCGGAAATTGATTTACGATTTCTTTGCAAATTCTTAGTGTTGTCCTAAACAGAGGAGTTTTGCATGAAAATAAAACCAATCGCTACAAAAATCATTTTTATTCTAAGTTTATTTTTACTAATAGACTGCAATAAAAAAACAGATACACAAAAACCGGACACCCAAGCCGCAGAAATTATTTCTCGGATATCAGATACAAAAAGTAAAATATTAGAATTCCAAAAAGATGGAAAACGTCTTTGTCAGAATGAAGGAGATTGTCTCTTTTTAAGTTTCTGGGATTTTGATGGAACGATTTTAAAAGGAGATTGTAGCGAAGGTCTAGTAGAAGATGGAAAGCAAATCTACAAAGGCATGGATCAGCTTGCTATCGAGGGCGGTTACTCAGAAGTATTCGCAAAAGATAAGTTTGAGGATTTTGAGCAAGAATATAAACGTTTGGATTTAGGCAAAGGACATCTCGTAGCCTATGAATTTCTAGCCCAAATTTACAAAGGGCAAGATAGAAAAAAAATGGAAGCATTTTCTGCTATTCAGTTTGAAAATGCATTTCAGAAATATTATTTTAAACAAAGTATTGAGATTTTTAATCATATGCGAACTCAAAAAGATTTCCGTGTGTTTGTGATTTCAGCAAGTCCTGATTTTTTTGTAAAGGGTGCGGCTAAAACAGTTAGTCTACCGCCTACTCAAGTTAGAGGAATTAACGTTGAAGATAAGGATGGAAAATTAACGAATAGACTCATATTTCCAATCAATTACGCACAGGGTAAAACAGAATCTGTTCAAAAGATTGTAAACGAAGTCCTCGCAGAAGGAAAATATAAAAATGTATTTGTTCTTGCTGGCTTTGGAAATAGCTATCATACAGATGGAGAATTTTTATCTTACATCGCCAAGCAAGATCTTCCGGCTGGTAAACCAATCGCTGTCATGGTAAATGGTGGAAAATCTCCAACTCAATACGATGGCTTATTTTATACTGTGAATCATGTAATGACTATAAAGTAACGTTTACTCATCTCCGGTCTAGCTACGCTTATATCTTCGGTGGTTGTGCGGTGTAAGTTGGGGTGGCTATCCGGTGTTAGACCGTAGCTATAAGCGTAGCTAGACCGGAGATGAAGCATTGTAGGTATATGGATTGCAAAAGAAAGAGTGGCACAATATTGTTGCAATGAGAGACAGAAGGAAAACAAAAAATGACTGATACTTGGACACAAAGATGGAATGAGAGATTTAGTGCTGAAGAGTTTGCTTATGGAGAGGAACCAAATCTTTATTTGAAAGAACAATTAGAAAAGCTCCCTACAGGAAAAATTCTATTTGGAGGAGAAGGCGAAGGGCGTAACGCGGTGTTTGCCGCTAGACTTGGTTGGGACGTTTCAGCCTTTGATATTAGTGTCGAAGGAAAAAAGAAAGCACAAAAGCTTGCCGAAAAAAATAAAGTTACACTCGACTATCGAGTTGGTGAATTGGAAACCTTGCAATTTCAATCGGAAGAATTTGATGCAGTTGCTTTAATCTATGCTCATTTCCAAGCGGAGAATAAATCATTTTACCACAAAGCACTCAATGTATACTTACGAAAAGGCGGCATTGTTATCTTTGAAGCATTCAGCAAGAAGCACCTTGAATATATTTCTAAGAATGAAAAAGTCGGTGGACCAAGAGACATACAATCGTTATTCTCAATTGACGAAATCAAATCCGACTTTGCAAATTATGAAGTCATTGAGTTAATAGAAAAAGAAATTGAACTAAGTGAAGGTTCGTTTCATAATGGTGTAGGATCGGTGATACGATTCGTTGGACGAAAGAAATAATTTTTAGTTTATATAGCTATCAATGTCCTGCGATGTCTGCAATTCTATTACCTATGACTCCACAATTCCTGGTTCACCGGAAACATTAAGTATAATTTTTGATTGTGAAGTAACGTATGATAAAATACTCTATGGTGGTGGAAATGGTAAATGCAAACACTGTGGGCAAGAAATAGAATTTAGCTTCGAAGATTTTATTCACGCAAAAATTTTTGTTAGAAAGAGTAAGAAGACCTAAGGCTCTATAAAAATTTCTTAGCTTGAAAGGAAGTTTATAAAAAATCAGACGTTAAAGAAAAAAATACAAAGGACTACCCATGTGCAAGACAATCAAACAGAAAGTAAAATTTAAAGCATCACCCAAAGTTATTTATGAACTTCTAGCAAATTCAAAAAAGCACCAGGCGGTTACGGGGGAAAAGGCGATTATCAGTAATAAGATTGGTGGAAATTTTTCTGCGTATGATGGGTATATTACAGGGGTTAATGTAGATTTGCTTCCAGCTAAAAGAATTGTGCAAGCATGGAGGGGAAGTGATTTTTCGGAAGGAATTTTCTCAATGGCTACGTTTATTTTGGTTCCTACTAAAGACGGTGGAACAGAGCTTACTCTCACGCATAGAGGTGTTCCTAAAAAATTAATCCCGGGCATAGAAAAAGGCTGGAAGGAATTTTATTGGGATAAGATGAAAAATTATATTTCTACGAAGAAATAATCTGAGGACTAATATCCGATGAAAACAATTTTACTTTTTTTTATCATTTCTCCGGTATTAAAAACTCATAAGTCTTTCCTGTAGGAATGTCAAAATTATATTTGCCGGTGCGAATCCAGGGGTTATGCAGGATTAACTCCTTGTAGGTAGTTCCATTTGCAATAGCAAAGTCGGGTAGGCTAGGGATTGATTCTGTAACGGGAACTATTTTTAATTTGTAAGAAGGATATTGTATACTCTCAGACAAATCAAAATTATACTCTTGTGGGTTACTCAGTATTAGCTTTAATGCAATGATTCGAAATACATAACGGGCTGTTTCCTGGTTCAAATAAAGCTTATAATAATTATTCATCTTTTGAGAAGTAACAGCATCTTTCATTCCACGTTGTCCTCTGTTGTAAGCAGCAGCGACTAATGTCCAGTTGCCGAACTCTTTGTAGGCATCGAGTAAGTATTTACAAGCAGCGCGAGTGGATTTTATAAAATGTCTTCTCTCATCTGCGTAATTACTTACTTCTAGTCCGTATCCTTCTGCTGTGCCTTGGATGAATTGCCAGAGTCCAGCAGCGTTGGCAGATGAAGTTGCATTTGGATTTAGGGCACTCTCTGCAACAGCTAGATAAAAGAAGTCTTCTGGAATTCCATTTTCTTTTAGTATCTTCTCAATTGGTTCTTTATAACGCTTTACATTTTTATAAATTAGAATTGTTGCTGAGTGATAATTCTGATTTACAATCATTTCCCTATCTAAGCGTTCAAGCACATCTTGGTCTTCTAGGGGAACTCTTTCTCCTGCAAAGGTTACGTTAGACGGCAGTTTAGGGGGACGGACAATTTGCTCAGTAACTCCTGTTGTTATAGTGTTACATGACTGTAAGGATAGGAAAATGAAAACAAAAAAAAGGATGTAGGATTTCATAATGCATTGTTTTTTTGAAATGAGAATTAGGAAACCTCTTTTGGAAGATGTTTTCCAAAAACCTCTTGACACTCCTTTTTCAGAGACTAGGCTGACGATTGAATTATGCTAAACATGGAATCGAATTCGTTAGTAATAGATTTAAAACCTGATTGGTCAGAATTGGACAAGATTTCTGATTTATTAGAAAAGTTTTTGAACGAGCCTTCGTTTAATAGAGATGATTTTGATGCTTTAAAAATGGTGGTAACAGAGTTAGTAGAAAATGGAATTAAATATGGATACTTTCCGACACCTGAATCAACCTTCCAACTATCACTGAGAAAAAAAAGAAACCGGATTCTAATCGAAGTAAAAAACCAAATCAAAGATTCGGAGCTAGAACATTTAAAAAGGCTTGATGCTAAGATTCAATGGATTCGTGGATACCAGAATCCTTTCGAAGCCTACGTTGAAAAATTAAAAGAGATTTCGAATAAGACTTTGGCAGACGGTGAAAGTGGGTTAGGTCTTGTTCGGATAGCTTACGAAGGCCAGTCAATCTTAGATTTTTATGTGAATGAAAACAATTTATTGGCAGTTTCTGCTGTTTACCAATATTAATTTTTGAGGGAAAAATGAGCGAAATTAAAACATACGAAGAGAATCGTCTAAAATTAGAAGTAAATTTTGGGGAATCTCAAATCATCATTCGGTGGCTCGGTGAGAGCAAAGATAGAGAACCAATCAAGTTCTTAACACCAATTTTCGATGCTATATATGCAAAGAGCCACACTATACCAATGATTATGGATTTTACACACTTTGAATATATGAACTCCTCTACCGTAACGCCTATAGTAAAACAATTGGAACGTGCGAAAAAGAAAATCGCAAAATTACAATTCATTATAAGAAGGGATTGAAGTGGCAAGAGTTGAGTTTTGCGGCACTTAGAGTTTTTAATATACCTGATTTAATTGAAGTGGTTGGAATTTAATTGGAATGAGTCAAACTACTGTTACACAAAAAACATTAGAGTCTTTAGATTCGATTGATAATTTTCCGGATTATTTAGATTCTCTTTTGCACTCTTGGTTAAAGATATTAACTGCTTTAGGATTTACTTTATTTCCGATTTTCTTTATTCTTGATATTTTCATAATTCCGTCTAATGAGAAGTATTTACTACCTTGGTTTGCCGCCTATCGTTTTGCTGCTACTGGTTTTATCATTATCCAATATGTTTTAATTTCAAAGCTAAAAGCATCTCCTTACTCCTTTATTCATGGATATTTGTTTACATTTGCCGCAAGTCTTGCTATAGTTTTAATGACAGTAGATTTGGGAGGGTTCAATTCCTCCTACTATGCCGGACTAAATCTAGTAATCATCGCGGTTAATCTTCTTTTGCCCTGGAAAGCAATTCATTCTGCATTGAATGGATTGGCAACCGTGCTTTTGTATTTGGTCTTAAATTTTATTTGGGGAAAGGATTTTCATTTATACAATCTAATCAATAATTTCTATTTTTTAAGTTCAACAGTGGTTATTGCGACTAGCATTAATCATGTAAAGTATGTCCTTGTAAGAAAAGAATTTGAAAGTAGAAAAAGTCTTCAAGAGGCAAGGGATGCACTTTGGAGTGAAATGGAAGTGGCAAAGAGAATTCAAACTGCACTAACTCCTCCTGATGATACAATGGGTGGCTATGAAATTTCTGCAACCATGCTTCCTGCCACGGAAGTTGGTGGGGATTATTACGATATAATTCGCACAGATAAAAATCCTTGGGTATTGATCGGTGATGTTTCCGGGCATGGGGTTGAATCAGGTCTCATTATGATGATGGCACAAACATGCATTCGAACTGTGTTATCTAATAATCCAGCCGAAAAACCAAATAGGCTCCTCATCGAATTGAATAAAGTTATCAAAGAAAATATTGCTCTTTTGAAAGTAGACCGGTATATGACAATTACTGGAATTTGTTTATTTCCGGATAGCCTATATTTTGCGGGTTCTCATCAGGACATTCTCGTATATCGAAATGCCAAAAAAACAGTAGAGGTTTTCCAAACTTATGGAACCTGGGTTGGAATGCTAGATGACATTGAAGCTTATATGCAAAATTATAGTATACCGATTGAGCAAGGAGATTTAGTTTTATTATTTACAGATGGAATTACCGAACTAAAATACAATGGCGTTGACATGTATGGGCAAGAAAGACTTATTGAGAGTTTACTTAAGTATAGCCACCTCTCGGGAAGAGAAATTGTTGAAAATATAATTAAAGATGCATTGTCAAAAACAGATTTACAAGATGATGATATTACTTTAGTATTGCTACGAAAGGTTTAAAGAGTAATTTTGAAATCAAAAGAGCGCAGAGATAATATTCGCATTCGTCTTCATGATGAAGAGAATTCCTACATTCATTTAGTCTTTGAAGGAAGAGAAATAAGAGGGAAAATTTATGACTATTCCCGATTCGGACTTGGTATATGTGTCCCTATCGAAGAAGCTTCGTTCATCAAAAAGACACATCCAATTAATAATTGTATAATCTTTGCCTATGGTCATAAAAGAGAACTAGGCAAAGGAAAAGTGGTTCACTTAGAGACAGGAAAAAATGAAATTTTCCTAGGTTTGTTTCTCGAAAGAGAGTTTGTCGATATGGATACGCTTATGGACAAACAGTCATTATTCCTTCAAGAAGATGAAATCAAAAAAATCAGAATGCATTTCTCTATTCAAGAAGGAATTACGCCTGAATTTTTACATTTCTGTTCTAATTTTGTTTATGGGCTATCACTTTATAAAATTGCATTAGACGATTTAGATAGAAAATTCGAAAAAGAGCCAGCTAAATTAAAAGAAGCCTTATTCCAGTCAGTATTAAAAGGATTCGGTGCTGAGTTTTATCAATACTTGACCGAAAAAGTCAAAGATATTACCGCAATTACAAAAAAATATACTAAATTAGAAAATGAAAAATATGGTTTTTATTTAAGAAAATCAATTTGGCACTATATCCTAGAATCAGACTTCATCAAACGCACTAATTTAAAACCGAGAGGCTACGCTGGAGATTCCGCTATGATGGAAATGCTTTACCGAAATGAATACATTGGTAAGTCTTCCTTCGGTAAAATTTTTCACAAACATCCCTGTGATACAAAGGCTGCTGATGCTGTTCGCAATAGAAGACGACTGATTAACAAGTATATGTCGCAGAGACTTTCTACTTCTGGTAAAGAGGATTTTAAAATTCTTTCCATTGCTTGCGGACCTGCTTGGGAAATGCAAGACTTCCTAAGAGAAAGTCCATATAAGCACCAAGCAAAGATTTTTCTACTCGATCAAGACGAAGAAGCGTTAGGCGAAGCACGTTCGGGGATTGCTTCTATTCCTACCGATAAACCTTTTCAAGTAGAGTTTATAAAAGAATCAGTTAGAACTATCTTAAAAACAGGAAGCCCTGAAATAAAATTTGGTCAATATGATTTTATTTATTCGATGGGACTTTATGATTATTTAACAGACTCAGTAGCAAAAGTCTTAACTGAAAAACTTTATTCCATGCTTTGTCCCGGCGGAATTTTAATCATCGGAAATTATCACGTTGAAAACGAAACTCGCAAATATATGGAATACATTATGGACTGGGTTCTATATTATCGCGACGAAGAGTCTATGTTTGAGCTACTCGAAGATATTCCAAAGAATTTTACATCTGAAGTAGGCTTCGACGATTCCGGCACCCAGATGTTCCTTAGAGTCGAGAAGAATAAGTAAGATTCATTTGCCACAGAGGCACTGAGACACAGAGGGTTTTCGTAATATTTCTTTTTATTTGTGCATCATTCTAAAGAGGGTTTTTGAAATATTTGAACAAATCATTTCCTTTTGATAGACAGAATTTTAACTTCTGAATATTAAAAACAAAGATTAATTTTCCAAGCCACCTTTCTTAAACTCTGTGCCTCTGTGGCAAAACAACTACTCCACTAGTCTCTCTATCTGAGCGCCAATTGATCTTAGCCGCACATCTATGTCCTGGAAACCGCGATCTACTTGGATGATATTGTGAATATTACTTGATCCTTCCGCGCATAATGCCGCTATTATCATTGCCATGCCTGCGCGTATGTCGGGTGACGCTACTTTGC